>JAICEP010000830.1 GCA_025924095.1 Sorangium sp. | reverse complement strand
AGTCCGTGGCCCAGCTCCCGGAGCGGGCGATGCGCCACGGCGGCGCGTCCCCGCCGGCGTCGGCGGCCGACTCGATCTCGCGCGACGTCTCCGCCCACGACCTCTCGCCGTTCACGTCGGCGACCCACTCGCGCACGCCGCCCGCCATGTCGCGCACGCCGCAGGGCGACGTGTCGATGGGGAAGGTCCCGACCGGCTCCAGCTGCGACAAGAAAGGTCGCGACGAGCGCATCAAACAGAACGTCGGATCGAAATGGTCCCCCCACGGGTAGAACCGGCCGTCGGTCCCGCGCGCCGCCTTCTCCCACTCCAGCTCGGTCGGGAGCCGGACCTCGATCCCGTCGCGCTCGCTCCGGAAACGGCAGTAGGCCACGGCGTCGAACCAGTCGATGAGGATGACGGGCAGGTTCCAGAGGTGCCCCTCCTCCGCCGGGAACCGCTTCTGCGCGTCGCCTTCGACCACGGTGGGCAACGGCTCCCAGCCGCCGCCGCTGGCCGGCCGCGCGACGTAACCCTCGGAGCCGCGCGTCCCGTGCGGCGCGCGCTTGAGCGCGAGGTCGAGATCGCGCGTCTCGAGCTCGTTCAAGAACTCGCAGTACTCGCGGAACGTGACGGGAAACTTCGCGATCGCGACGTCGGGTACGTGGAGCTCGGCGCGACGGAGCGGATCGTAGGCCTGCGCGTCGCCGCCGGCGATGAAGGTCCCCCCGGGGATGTAGACGAAGCCCTCGCCGATCTCGGCGTCGGTGTAGAGGTTCACCTCGACGCGGTGGTGGGTGCCCCGCTTCAGCAGCAGCGGGTAACGCACGTCGCGGTGACCGGCGCGCTTCAGGATGAAGAGGTAGCTGCCCGGCTTGAGGTGCACCTCGCGGAGCGGCGTGCGGCCGAGCGCGCGCTCGTCGCCCGCCATCAGGATGCGATCCTTCTCGACGTAACGGTACGCGACGACGCTCGCGCCCGGCGGCGACGAGTCGAACGAGAGGACCGCGTCGGCGGTGAGCAGCGCGGTGTAGCGCCCCACGTCGAACTCCGCCACGAGCGCCTCGTGGTAGATGCGCGCCGCGTGCTGGTGCTCCTGGTCCGCCCGCACCGCGCGCGACCAGTACAGGTCCGCGAGCCCGGCGCGCGCCTCGACCAGATCCGGATCGTACGCCAGCGCCTTCGTGTAGAGGTCGATCGCCTCCGCCGCCGCGCGCGCCTGCTCGCGCTCGACCCCGGCCGCGCTGTCCTCGAGGTGCCAGCCGGCCCGCTTGCGCTCGATCGGCTCGTACTCCTTCACGTCCTTGAGCAGCCGCCGCGCCTCCTCGACGAGCCGCTCGCGCTCGCTGTAGAGCCGCCGGTCGCGCTCGAGCGGGGCCTTTGCGAGCTCGCAGAGCTTGATCGCCTCCTCGCGTCGGCGCATCCGCTCCTTGGCGCCCTCGAGGAACGCCTCGGCCTCCGCCGCGACGCGGTCGGCGGTCGGCGGTCGCTGATCGGGATCCTTCGCGAGCATCGCCAGGCAGAGGTCCTCGAGCAGCAGCGGGCAGCTCGGCGAGATCGAGCGCGGCGGTCTGGGGTCGCGCGTCTGCGTCGCGAGGATCACGGCGAGCACGGTCTGCGCGTCGAACGGGTGCTCGCCGGTGAGGATCTCGTAGAGCACCACGCCGAGCGCGAAGATGTCCGCGCGGTGATCGATCCGCTTGTGGTCCCCCCGGATCTGCTCCGGCGCGATGTACCCGGGCGTGCCCGAGAGCGCGCTCGCGACCGCCTCGTGCCGCTTCCGGCCGAAGTCCTGCCCGCCCGGGTCGATGGCGATCGGCTCGCTCACCTCCGTCCTCGAGAGCAGCTTCGCGTTGCCCCAGTCGCCCAGGTACACCTCGCCGTAGTCGCCGAGCAGCACGTTCTCCGGCTTGATGTCGCGGTGGGCGACGCCTCGCCGGTGCGCGTAGGCCAGCGCCCGGGAGATCTGCACGAACGCGCCGATGAGCCGGACGAGCGGCCACTGCCTGCGGAGCTCGGGGGTCGTCAGCACGTTCTGCAGGCTCTGCCGCTTGACGACCCGCATGGAGTAGTAGGGCTGGCCGTTCGGCAGCGTGCCCAGGTCGTAGACCGGGATGATGTTCGGGTGCTCGAGCTGGGCCGTGATGCGCGCCTCGGTCCGGAAGCGGTTGCCCACCGCGGAGTCCGCCTCGGCCCCGGGCTTCAGCGTCTTCAGCGCCACCACGCGCCCGATCTCCCGGTCGCGGGCCTTCACCACCTTCCCGGCGCCCCCCGCCCCGAGCGCCTCGCCGACCTCGTAGCGGCTGCCGCCGGTGTTCACGGCGCGCGTGGCGGAGGTCGCGAGCGTCGGGAAATCGGCCACGACCTCCTCTCCCGGCAGGTCGATCTCCCGCTGCGTGTCGAAGCGCAGCGCGTCCGGATCGTCAAACTGCGGCGCGAGGGCGCGCGCGACGGGCGGGCTGCGCCCCTCCTGCGCGAGCAGCTCCGGCAGCGCCGCCAGCTGCTCCGGCGTGAGGATCCCCTCGAAGAGCTCCTGGGGCGTCGAGGCGCCGCCGAGGGTCCATCGGCAGGCCAGGTCCCAAAGGGCGTTGGGCTCGATGAGCCCTCGCGCCACGGCGGCGACTGCCAGGGCACGAGCCTCGCGAGTCTGAGCGAGCTTCACTCGAGCGACCTCTCGTCCGAAACGATCTCACCCTGCGACGCGAGGCGGAAGGCCACGCCGGAACCGCTGAGCGCAAGGCGGCGCAAGCTGCGAGGGCGTAGCGCTCCCGCGACGGAGCCAGGGGTGCCGGTGCCGCGGTTCCATGCGCATCCGACGAGGCGCCGCACGTCAGCTGCCGTGGCAGGCGACCGCGCTGCTGCCGCACCGGCCCGAGCTGCCCCGTTGGAAGTCGCGACGCGGCAGGGCCAGGGCGGCGATGGCAGCCCCTGCGCCCCGGTCCCCAGAGACTCTACGTGTCGGAAATTCCTGCATTTCCCAGCGACAAATGAGCGCTGCCCAGGTTACGTGGTGTCCCCT
>JAICEP010000829.1 GCA_025924095.1 Sorangium sp. | reverse complement strand
CGCGCGGCTCTCCTCGGCCAGGCCGAGCAGCTCGCGGACCGAGCGGAGGTTGTGCGGCGGGCCGAGGAGCAGCGGCCTGTAGAACGGCGAGACCCACGTGTAGGCGCGGCCATGGACCGTGAACACGCCGCCCTCGCCGGCGACCGTCCGGAGCAGCGTCAGGAGCTCCTCCTTGCGCGCGAAGACCCCGGGCGTGTAGGCCAGGCCGGCCGAGAGCCCGAAGGCGCCCTCGCGGAGCGCCGCGCGCGCGAGCGAGCAGAGCGCCTCCATCTGCTCCGCGCTCGGGGGAGCGGCGCTGTTGCCCATGACCGCCTGACGGAGCGTGCCGTGCCCGACCAGGAGCGCGGTATTGACGAGCAGCCCGCCATCCTCGAGGGCGCTCAGGAACTCGCCCATCGATCGCCATCGATAGGCGAGATCTCCGTCCTTCAGGATCTCGGCGGAGTGCTCCACCAGCGGAACGGACGCATCGGTGACCGGGGCAGGGGAGTGCCCGCAATTGCCCGCCACCACGGTCGTGATGCCCTGAGCGACCATCGGCGCGAGGACGTCCTCGTGATCCGGCAGCGGGAGGAGCCAGTCGATGTGCGAGTGGATATCGATGAAGCCGGGCGCGACGGCGAGCCCGCCGGCGTCGAGCGTCCGCCCTCCCGCGAGCGCGCCCGGCCCGGCGATCGCGGCGACCTTGCCCTTCTGGATCCCCAGGTCCGCCAGGTAGCGAGGCTGGCCGCTGCCATCGAGGATCGTTCCCCGCGAAATGACGAGATCGAACTCCATCCGCCGCCTCCTTGGGAAGGTCTGTCACGAACCATGCGACCCTGAGGAATTCAAGCGAAGCGGGGGCATGGGGGTTCCCCCGCGGGCATCACGCGCGATAGCCTCGAGCCCGTCTTTTTGCCTCAGGGAGATGCTCGCGTGATGGAGATCGCTTCGCATTCGCTGCTCGCGGAGTTTTTCGCCAGCTGTCCTGAACTGCTCTTCGTCGCGTCGGCCGCCGGCGGACTGCTCCACGAGAACGATGCTCTGCGAGAGGTCATCGGCCCCGCGAGCGAGGAGGGCACGATGCTCGCAGAGCTCGCTCACCCGGAGGATCGAGCCGCGCTCCTGGAGGCGTGGGCAAAGCTCGAGCAGACGGGCGAGCCCGCCTCGTTCCGCGTCCGCCTTCGCGACGCGCGCGGGGCGTACCGGCCACTGTCGTGCAAGGCGAGGCGATCGCCCGATCGCAGCGCGGTCTTCGGGTCGCTCCGGGCAACGCCCGAGATCGCCGAGGAGGAGCTGACGACCCTCCGCAACAAGGCGCGCGTCCTGGACAGCATGGTCAAGCACGTCGACAGCATATCGTTCTGGGCGCTCGACCCCGGTGGGGTCTGTTTCTATCACGATGGCAAGGGGCTCGAGAGCGTCGGGCTCAAGTCCGGGCAGCTCGCCGGGGTCAACTGGATCGAGTTCTATGGGAAGCAGCCAGACGCCGCCGGCGTCGACATGCCCGAGCCCGAGATGCGCGACATGCGCACGTGGTTCGACGGGAAGGTGCGCCGCTTTCGCACGGAATCACTCGGTATCCACTGGGACAACTGGGTCACCCCGCTTCACGACCGGCTTGGCGAGCCCGGGGGCGGCGTGCTCGGGTTGTCGTTCGACGTCTCGGCGTCCAAGCGCACAGAGAACGAGCTGCGCGCTCAGCTGCACCAGATCGAGGCGCAGCAGCAGGTCATCCGCGATCTCTCCACGCCGATCATCGAGGTCTGGGACGGCGTGCTCACGCTCCCCATGGTGGGGACGGTCGACAGCGTGCGCACCGCCGACGTCATGGACAGCCTGCTCTCGAAGATCGTCGAGAAGCAAGCGCGCTACGCCATCCTCGACCTCACCGGCGTCGAGGTCGTCGACACCCAGGTCGCGAGCCACCTGATCGAGCTCGTCACCGCGATCCGGCTGCTCGGGGCCGACGGCATCGTCGCCGGCATCAAGCCGAACGTCGCGCAGACCATGGTCTCGCTCGGGCTCGATCTCTCCCAGCTCAACACGCAGCGAAACCTGCGCGCCGCGCTCAATTACGCGATCCGGAGCATGACCCGCGCCGAGTCGCCCGCGCGCTCCGGCCATCCGCCCGCCGGCAAGGCGCCGGCGAGCTGACGGCCCTGCGCCAGCGCTGTCTGGCGCGCGCGCGGCGAGCGCGCTAGTCGGTCCTCGTGCGCACGCGGATCGAGCACCTCATCGAAGGCGGCTGGTTCGCCCTCCTCGATCCGTGGCTCCCGCGCGCGGAGGCGGACGCGCTCTTCGAGGCGCTGCGCGCCGGGGTCGCGTGGCGGCAGGACAAGATCAAGCTCTTCGGCAGCGAGTTCCTCCAGCCGCGGCTGTCGGCTTGGTACGGCGACCCCGGCGCGGCCTACACCTACTCGGGGCTGACGCTGACGCCCGAGCCGTGGTCGCCGCCGCTCGCCGAGCTCAGGGCGCGCGTGGAGTCGGCGTGCGCCGAGCTCCCCGTGGCCGAGCCTCCGCGCGCGTCGCGCCCGGCGTTCAACAGCGTCCTCTTGAATTATTACCGCAGCGGCGCCGACTCCATGGGCTTCCACGCCGACGCGGAGAAGGAGCTCGGGCCGAATCCGCTGATCGCCTCCGTGTCGCTCGGCGCGCCGCGCCGCTTCGTCATCAAGCCCGCCCGGAAATGGAAGGACGCTCCCGCCGTCGAGCTGGAGCTCGGCGGGGGAAGCCTGCTGGTGATGGGCGGGACCACCCAGCACCATCACCGCCACGGCGTGCCCAGGCAGCGCGGCGCGGGGCCGCGCATCAACCTGACCTTCAGGCACATCCTTGCGCAGGGCCCGCGCGCCGGGGCGGGAACGTAGCGCGGCAGCGCCGCCCTCGCGACGGCGCGCTGCGAGGTCGGCCCGCCGGTCCTCGCGTTGCGCCCCGTCAGGCGAGGTCGCCGCCGCCGAGGAGCAGCGCAGCGAGCTCCGCGGCGCGCTCCGGCGCCGCCACCTCCTGGGCAGCGACCGT
>JAICEP010000828.1 GCA_025924095.1 Sorangium sp. | reverse complement strand
TGCTCACGCTCCTGCGAGCGGGCAAGCAGGTCCGGGTGCGCGATCTTCCAAGGCCCATCCGGGAGCTGGCTCCTGCCTTCGAGGCCCCCCCACATCGGAGGGTCACGAGCCTGATGAATCCTCCTCGGGCCCTCGGCGCGCGACCTCGTCGAGGATCTCGTCGGCGAGGAGCGACTCGCACGCGGGAAACAAGTCCCGCTCTTCGAAGCGCACGTGCTCGGCGAGCTCCGCTCCGAACGCCCGGGCGGCGCTCGCGTCGCCCGCCGACGCCGACGTGGCCGCGCGTCGCAGGCGGGCGTGGTCGCGTTCAACGCGTTCGCAGAGGTCGAGCCGGCCCGCGGCGCGCAGCGCGGGCAGGAGGACCTGCTCCTCCACGAGAAAGTGCGGCTCGAGCTGCCGATCGAACTGCTCGCGGAGGCGTGCGCCGTCCGACGTCGACCAGGCGTCGATCTGCCGCTCGATGACGCGGGCCAGGACGAGGGCGTGGTGATGCTCGGAGGACAGACCGCGGAGCCGCCGATCGCGCTTCATGACGGCTCCGGTCCCTGCAGCGCGCCGCCGTCCATTCCGGAGCAGGGCCCGTATTCGTCGAGGAGGCTCTGGCTCTGCTCGACGACGTCGAGCGGGACCGCGTAGCTCTCCGGGCACGCGGGACACGACACCTCGAACGACAGGTGGTGGGCAAACTGGGTCGAGAGCACAGGCGACTCCTTTCACGGAACGCTTTCACGGGACGCTTTCACCGGATGCTGAAGCAGGAGACGCGCCATCAGCTCGCGCTGTACTCGCGCAGCTTGCGCCAGAGCGTGTTGCGCCCGACCCCCAGCACGCGCGCGGCTTCCGCTTGAGAGCCGCCACAAGCATCGAGGACGCGGAGGATGTGCTCTCGCTCGACCTCCGCGAGCGACTGAAGCGCGGCGGCCGCGCGAGGTGGGGGCGGCGCCGTGAGCAGCTCCTCCGGGAGGTCCTCGGCGTCGATCGACGCGCCGGTCGCGAGCGCCGCGCCGTGCTTCACGGCGTTCTGCAGCTCGCGCACGTTGCCCGGCCAGGGGTGGCGAAGGAGCACGGCTTTCGCGGCGTCGGTGAAGCCACGCGCCCTTGTGCGCTCCTCGCCCAGCATGCGGCGCGCGAGCGGGAGGATGTCGTCTCGCCGCTCACGGAGGGGCGGAACCTGCACGGAGAGGACCTTGAGGCGGTAGTAGAGATCTTCCCGGAAGGCACCCCCTCGCACGCGCTGCAGGAGATCCCGGTGCGTCGCGCAGACGATGCGGACGTCGCTCTCGAAGGCCTGGTTCTCGCCGACGCGCCGGATCTCGCCGTCCTGCAGAGCGCGCAGCAGCTTGGCCTGCTGCGGCAGAGGCAGCTCGGCCACCTCGTCGAGGAAGAGCGTTCCCTTGCTCGCCGCCTCGAACAGCCCGCGCCGAATTTGCGTGGCGCCGGTGAAGGCTCCCTTGCCGTGCCCGAAGAGCTCGGACTCGAGGAGCTCGGCCGGCAAGGCCGCGACGTTGACCGGAACGAAGGGGCCGGACGCGCGCGGTGAGTTCGCGTGCAGCATCCGCGCGACGACCTCCTTGCCGGTGCCCGTCTCGCCCAGGATAGCGACCGGCGCCTCGCTCGTCGCGAAGCGCGCCACCCGTCGAAACACGGTCTGCATCGCGGCGCTACGGGCGACAACGTCGGTCGCGCCGGTCAGGCGTGGTGCGAGCGGGATCAGGCCGCAAACCTCGCAGCTCTGCGGGCAGGGGTGTTCCATGTGTTCCATTCTGGAACGCACCACGGCAAGAGGCAAGCCAGCCTGCGATTTCGAGCGCGAAATCACGCGGATTCGCGCGCGATGGATCGCCGGCACGCGCCCTGCTTGTACGGACGACAGGAGGTCCACCATGCTGAGCTCAACCCAACCCGTCGCCAACATCGTCCTTGATCACTCCGAGTGCGCCCAGGTCTTCCAGCAGCACCGCATCGACTTCTGCTGCCGTGGAGAGCTCAGCCTCGAGCAAGCCGCCAAGGAGCGCGGAGTCGAGCTCACCGCGCTCCTGGGGCAGCTCGAGCGAGCCATCGCGGAACGGCGAGGCGACGCGCCGGGCGCGATGCGCGAAGTCTCGACGCCCGCTCTCATCGACCACATCGTGGACAAGCACCACGCGTATCTGCGAAAGGCGCTGCCCTTCGTGCGACCGCTCGCGGCGAAGGTCGCGCGGGTTCACGGGGAGCACAACCCGAAGTTGCGCGCCCTCGACGGCGCCGTGGGCGAGCTCTCGGAGACCCTGCTCGCGCACCTCGACGACGAGGAGGCGAACCTGTTTCCGGCGCTCCGTTCGGCGGGCGCCAGCGTCGACCCGGAGACGACACGGGCCCTCGCGGCGATGCGCGACGAGCACCTCGGGGTGGCGACGCTCCTCGGGACCATCCGGGATGCGAGCGACGATTTCGCGCTCCCCGACTGGGCCTGTGGCAGTTATCGCGCGCTGTTCGGCGAGCTTCAGGCGATCGAGCGGGACGTCTTTCAGCACGTTCACCTCGAGAACCACGTCCTCGCGCCGCGCTTCGGTCACGGTCAGGACGCTGTTGACGCTCAGGCTGGCTGAGGGGCCGCCGAGCAGGCCCACGGGTCGAGCGCCCAGCCTGCAAGGGCAGGATAAAGCTCGTCGCCAGGGTGACCGAGCCAAGCCGCAGCAGCGCCGTCACCACGGTCATTTTACACGGGTTCGCAGGGCTGTGTCACGGGTGGCCAATCGCGACATTCAAGTCCTGATACGGCCGCCCGTGTCCCTGGTCCCGCCCGGGGTTCCCGGGTTTGCTGGTGCAGGTACGTCGATTGCTTGTGCATGCCGGCATGAATCTCCTCGGGAGAGTGTCGACGCTCGTCGCCTTGGGTCTGCTGCTTGGCGGGACGACCGGGTGCATATACCCTGGCGAATGTTGTGCTGGGCGGTCGCTGGCGCCCGGGGAAGCCGCACCGGGCGGGATCGACCCGGTCCCCGCCCTCGCCGCGCTGATGCCGCA
>JAICEP010000827.1 GCA_025924095.1 Sorangium sp. | reverse complement strand
GCGGGGTTGTTCTCGGATCGCAAGGAGCTTTACGAGCAGTTCTGGCGGGAGGCCCGGGCGGGGATCGTCAACTGGAACAAGCCGCTGACGGGGGCGTCGAGCGCGGCGCCGTTCGGCGGCATCGGCAGCAGCGGGAACCACCGGCCGAGCGCGTATTACGCGGCGGACTACTGCGCGTATCCGGTCGCGGGGCTGGAGGCGGCGAGCGTGGCGCTGCCTGCGCAGCTGGCGCCGGGGATGGGGGGCAACTGACGAGAGGGCAACGGGCGCCGGCGGCTCGAGGCGCTCTGCGATGGCTGAAGAGCGTCAGGAAGCGGAGCTCTGCGCGCCCAGCTCGACGGGGATGGCGGTGAGGCCGCGCACGCCGGGGGTCTGGCGCCAGGTCAGCGGGGCGGAGGAGAGCTCGGCGTGCGGGAAACGGCGCAGGAACGTGACGATCGCGGCCTGGACCTCCAGCCGGGCCAGCGCGGCGCCGGCACAGTAATGGACGCCAAGACCCAAGGAGATGTGACGGATGTCCGTGCGGCGGAAATCGAGCCGGTCAGGATCGGGGAACTGCGCGGGATCGCGGTTCGCCGCGCCGAGCACCAGAAACGCGCGATCCCCCTTCGGGATGCGCACGCCGTCGAGCTCGATGTCCTCGAGCGCGACGCGGCTCATCCACTGCACCGGAGAGTCGTAACGGAGCAGCTCCTCCGTCGCGGGGCCGATCAACGCGGGAGACGCGCGGAGCGCGTCGCGCTCGGACGGGTTGCGGAGGAGCGCGAGCAGACCGTTGCCGATCAGGTTCTTCGTCGTCTCGTGGCCGCCGAAGAGCAACATGCAGCACGTCGAGAGCAGCTCCTGCTCGCCGAGGATCATGCCCTGCTCCTCCGCGACGAGGAGCTGGCTGAGCAGATCGCTCCCGGGGCTCTGCCGCCGGGCGGCGATCACGCCGCGGAAATAGTCCTCCAGCTCGGCCACGGCGGTCATCGCGTTCCCCGCGATCTCCAGCGTCGGCCGGCCCGAGCCAAGGAAGCCCCCGAGCGCGTTGGACCAGCCCTTCAGCCGGTGCCGATCCTCGGCGGGCACGCCGAGCACCTCGCCGATCACGAGCAGCGGCAGGAGGTCGCCGAGGTCGCGGAGGACGTCCATCCGCCCCGCCGGCGCGACCGCGTCGAGCAGCTCGCCGACAAGCGCCTCCACCCGGGTGCGCAGCCCCTCGACGAGCCGCGGCACGAACGCCTTGTTGATGAGCGAGCGGATGCGCGTGTGCTCCGGCGGGTCGAGCAGCAAGGCCCACGACGCCAGGTTGCGGCGCAAGGGCTCGAGCCGCTGCCGCACGTCCTCGGGCAGCTTCGTCACGAAGGCGCTGGAGCGCTTCGCCGACAGCCGCGGGTCGCGGAAGCCCGCCGCGACCTGGTCGTAGCGGGTGATGAGCCAGCCGTTGTAGGCCGCGCTGAAGTACACAGGCGCTTCCTCGCGCAGCCGTGCGTACACGGGATACGGGTTCGCGAGGGTCTCCGGCGATTGAAGGCGAAACGGGTCGAGATCAGCGTCCGCCGCTGGAGTGGCCGCGGGCGTCGCGTCGGGCTTCGGTGCGTCGGGCGAGTTCATCGGCCCAGGGTACGCCGGTCGCGCTCGCTTGGGAACCGGCGCGGCCCACGCCCGCTTGGGAAGCGGCGTGGCCCACAGCCGCGGCGCCCCCCCCCTCGGCCGGCGCGCCGCGGGCGACGAAGCCGGGCCCGCCCGCGCGGCGCTAGGCCCAGAGCTTGATGCCGCCGAGCAGGCCGGCGACGTTGTCGACAACGACGGCGTTCTCGGGCAGCCGCGAGACATCGAGCAGGCGCGCGTTGCCGCCGCCAAGGTAGAGCTTGCGGTAATTGAAGATCGGCTCGAGCTGCGCGATCATCTGGCGCACGCGCTTGTTCCAGCGCTTCGGGCCGATGCGCTTGCACTCGGCGTCGAACACGCGATCCTCGTACTTCAGGTCGCGCTTTCCATAGGGGTGGTGCCCGAGCTCGAGGTTCGGCACGTAGTGGCCGTCGATGTACAGGGCGCAGCCGAGCCCCGTGCCGAAGGTGAGCACCATCTCGAGCCCCCTGCCCTCGATGACGGCGAGCCCCTGGATGCCCGCGTCGTTGGCGACGCGCACAGGCCTCCCGAGGCGGCGCTCGACGGCCTCGGCGAGCGGGTAGCCTCTCCACTTCTCGTTGTCGAGGTGCGGCGCCGTCATGGTCACGTTGTCCATCACGACGCCGGGGAAGCCGATCGAGACGCGATCGAACTCCCCCTGCGCGCGAGCGACGTCCGCGATGACGTCGAGGATGGGGTCCGGCGAGGCCGGCTGCGGCGTCGCCACGCGCACGGGATCCGTCATCGGAGTCCCCTGCTCGTTGAGGATGGTGGCCTTGATCCCCGTTCCGCCGATATCGATGCAAAGCGTGCGCATGGATCCCTCTGTCTCCTCCCGGAGCTCGTCCTCCGGGGCTGCCGCGGGCACGTCGGCGCGCCCGCGATCGCGGTGGACATAATCTAGAGCTCTGGCTGCGTGTCAACAGCAGCCTCAACGGCGCGCGCCCGAGCGGCCCACGGCGCCGCCCCGCGGCCCCGGCCGGCGCGCTCGCCGTCGCTCTCCCGCGCCGCCGCGGCGGCTCCCGAGCGCGCCCGGAGGCGCCCTGGCGCCGGGTCCGCCGCGTCGAGGGCGGTGCTCACCCCACCCTGGCGTCGCCTCTACGGCGAACCGCAGCTGTCGCAGGCGACGCTCTGCGGCGGCTCGCCGTTCACGAGCGCGTCGAGCCACCGCACGAGCCGCGTTCCCCCCGATTCGACGGAGTAAAACTCCGGCCGCCAGAGGATGCAATGATCGCTGCCGGGGGCGAGGAACGAGCGGAAGCTCGGCGTCGACGCCTCGATATGGGCGATGGAAGCCCTCATGGCGTCTGACCACGCCTCTGCGCCGCCGCCGCCCATCGCATTGAAGAAGAAGATCTGGTCGTCGTCCTGGACCGTGTTGTACTGCGACAGGCGCATGT
>JAICEP010000826.1 GCA_025924095.1 Sorangium sp. | reverse complement strand
GTCGTCGCGAGGGGCGCGAGGAGCTTGCGCGCCAGCGCGCGCGGCGACGCGCCGAGCCCCCCGCCCTCGGCGCCGCCGTCGCCGCGCCCTCGCTCGCCGGGGACGAGCACCGCGGCGAGCGGCCGCTGCAGCCAGAGCAGCCCGGCGGTCGCGGCCGCGGAGAGGCCGAACGAGAGATCGCACGCGACGAGCGGATCGACCGCGGCGGCGCCCGCGAGCGACAGGGCGAAGTTGCGCACGCCCACCGGACGCAGGCCCAGGAGCCGGGCGCCCATCGCGCAGCTGAGCATCGCCGCGGCGCGCATCGCCGATCCGCCGCCGCCGGCGAAGTCGGCGTAGAGCCACGCGGCCGGCACGCACAGGGCCGCGGTGATGCGGCCCGCGTCCCACCGCGCCGCGATCGGGCCGACGCGGACGAGGATCGCGCGCAGGACCGCCGCGAAGCCTGCCACCGCGAGGATCAGGTGCGTCCCCGACACCGCGAGCAGGTGCGCGAGGCCGCTCTCGCGGAAGGCGTCCTGGTCCTCGGGCGCGAGGTCGGTCTCGCCGAGCACGAGCGCGCGCCCGAGCGCGACAGCGTCGGGGTGGAACGTCGCCTCGATGCGCGCCCGCACGCGGCCCCGCGCGCGGTCGCCGGCCGCCCCGATCGACCGCCCCTCCACGGTCCGCCGCGCGTCGACGATTGTCCCGCTCGCCACGATCCCGCTCCGCGCGATCGCGGCGGTCGCGTCGCGGAGCCCCTCGTTGCGGAACAGGTGGATCGGCGCGAGGTCCACGACGATCTCGAGCCGGTCTCCGCGCGCGAGATCCAGCGGTGCCCCGTAGAGGCGCGCCCGGAGCGGCCCCGGCAGCGCTCGCCCGCCGCACGTCCCGCCGGTGAGCTCCACGTCGATGCGCGAGGCCGGCTCCTCGCCCGCCTCCCGCTGCGCCGCCCCGACCACGATGGGCGAGCTGACGATCGCGGCCGTCACCTCGCAGCGCGCCGGCGGGTGCAGCAGCGCGGCGGCGCCATCGTAGAGGCCGCCCGCGCCGTCGAGCAGCGCGCGGGCGCGGAGGCCGCCGGCGACGAGCGCCACCGCGGCGGCGGCGAGCGCCGCGTGGCCGGCCCGGCGGCGGAGCGCCGCGGCGGCGAGCGCCGCGCCGAGCGCCGTGGCCAGCGGAGAGAGAGCGAGCGGCGCGCCCGAGGCGAGCGCGAGCCCGAAGAGCAGGACCGGGTCGATCACGACCGCACCGCCCCGCAACACCCGGACCGCGCACGTTTTCACGGCTTTTCACGGCGGAGCCGGTCGCCCTGCCCCTGGCGCCGCCATGGCGGATCCGGGGTTCGTCGGTTACCTGATGAGTCTGAAAGGCCTCTGAAACGACCTCTTGATGTGGCGCATGCAACGAGCCGAATCGCTCATCGCGCCGGGCGCGCGTGCATGACCGCACATTCCCCTCTAGAATCATCTGCTCGGCGCGGCGCCTCGCGGCTCGCACCTACATTGCAGTACTTGGAGGCTCTCGATGTCGTTTTGCTCGCCCAGAGTCACCTTGATTCTTGCCCTGGGACTCACTTCAACAGCGTGCAGCTCGGCCCTGGAGGAGCCCCCTGACGAGACCGGAGAGACGCGCGATGCCATCCGGGACGGCTATCTGGACAACGGCGACAGGGCCGTCGTGGGCATCTACAATGACGAGATCGGCGCCATCTGCACCGGTAGCCTGATCGCCCCGAACGTGGTGCTAACGGCCCGGCACTGCGTATCGGACATGGCCAATGAGCTCGACGGCCAGATCACCTGCCGCTCCACGACATTCACGGATACGCACCTGGCGCGGCGGATCTTCGTGACGACCGACGCCGAGATCGGCGCGTCCTCGCGCTATTACGGCGGCAGCGAGCTCGTGCTGCTCCCCGGCAGCGGGGCCGACAGCTTCTGCGGCAACGACCAGGCGATCTTGATCCTGGACGAGCTGATCCCGGAGAGCGAGGCCGTGCCGCTCGTGCCGCGCGTCGATGTGCCGCTCGCGGTGGGCGAGGAGTATTATGCGGTCGGCTTCGGGGCGACGAACGACATGAGCACCGGCGCGGGCCTGCGGCGACGCCGCGACAACCTCTTCATCGACTGCGTGTCCGACGGCTGCCCGGCGTCCATGGTGAAGGCGACCGAGTGGGTCGGGGACACGGGCATCTGCGAGGGGGACTCGGGCGGGCCCAGCCTCGATCTGATGCACCGCGTGATCGGCGTGACCTCGCGCGGGGCCGAGCGCTGCGAGTATCCGATTTACGGCTATGTGTACGGCTGGGCGGAATGGATCAAGGAGGCGACCCTGCATGCCGCCGAGCTCGGAGGGTACGAGGCGCCGCGCTGGGCGACCGGCTTCCCCACCGATCCCGTCTACTCGGCGGAGGTCGGCGCCGCCTGCGAGCAGCCGGAGCAGTGCTTGACGAACGCTTGCCTCGACGGCTACTGCACCCGCCCGTGCAGCGAGGTCGCGACGTGCCCGAGCGGCTACAGCTGCAACGAAGAGCTCGGCTTCTGCGCGAAGCTCCCGGAGCCGCCGCCCGAGGACGACGGTGGAGACGACGGCGCCGGTGAGGACGACGACGCATCGAGCGGGTCGTGCAGCCTCCACTCGAGGCCTGACCCGACAAAGCCGGTCCCCTGGCTGCTCGGCGCGGCGGGCCTGGGCGCCGTGGCGAGCCTGCGGCGGCGCCGCCGGGACCGGCTTGGCTGAAGGGCGAAGCGCGTCTTCTTCTTCTCGCGCGCGGGGCACCGCGCTCCGGCGGCGAGGAGCGCTCGCGGCGCTCGCCGCGGTCGCGCTCGCGGCGTGCGGGCGCCGGGCCCCGGCGGCGCAGGGCGGCGCGCGCGTCGTCTCCCTGTCGCCCAGCACCACCGAGGCGGTCTGCGCGATCGGGGCCGGCGCGGCGCTCGTCGGCCGCTCCCGCCACTGCGACCACCCGCCCGAGGTGCTCCGCCTGCCAAGCGTCGGCGGCTACGCCGATCCGAGCATCGAGGCGATCATCGCGCTCT
>JAICEP010000825.1 GCA_025924095.1 Sorangium sp. | reverse complement strand
GCCGCCGACGCGGCAGATCTCGCCCGACTGAAGCGCGCGCAGCACCTTGGCCTGGGCGGCGAGGTCCATGTCGCCGATCTCGTCGAGGAACAGCGTGCCTCCGTGGGCCTGCTCGAAGAGGCCTCGCTTCGGCCCGCTCGCCCCGGTGAACGCGCCGCGCTCGTGGCCGAAGAGCTCGCTCTCGATGAGCTCGCGCGGGATCGCGGCGCAGTTGACCCGGACGAAGGGCCCCCGCGCCCGCAGCGAGAGCCGGTGGATGGCGCGGCTGATGAGCTCCTTGCCCGTGCCGCTCTCGCCGGTGATGAGCACGCTCGCCTTCGTGGGCGCGACGCGATCAATCTCCTTGAACAGCCGCTGCATCGCGGCGCTCTGGCCGATCATCTCGTAACGCGACTGCACCTGCGCCTTCAGATCCTCGACCTCCCGCGCGAGCCGCGAGTTCTGCAGCGCGTTCTTGACGCCCACGAGGACGCGCTCGCGGTTGAGCGGCTTCTCGAAGAAGTCGCAGGCGCCGAGCTTGACCGCCTTCACCGCGTCGTTGACGGTCGCGTGGCCGCTGATCACGATGACCGGCAGCTCGCGTGTGGCGTCGTCCTGGCGCACGCGCTGGAGGAGGTCGAGGCCGTTCATGCCGGGCAGGAGCAGGTCCACCAGGGCGAGGTCGACGGGGCTGTCGCCGTGCGCGAGCAGCTCCAGCGCCGCCTCGGCGCTCGGGGCCTCGGCGACCCTGTAGCCCTCGCCCTGCAGCACGAGCGCGAGGGTGCGGCGGATGTTGCGCTCGTCGTCCACGATGAGGACCGTGGGCGAGGCGGCGCCTCCCGGGTGCAGCGTCGGGGTGGGGGGCGCTGGAGGGGAAGCGGGCATGGGCCGACCATACCCCAGCTCACCCGTGCGCCACGACGCGGGAGCAGGGGCGCGGAGGCGCGGCCCGCGGCGGAAGCCCTGGCGCGCCGGCGCCGGATTGGGTACGAGGCGTGCCCGATGAGACCTTCCGCCGCTGTCCTCGCCCTTGCCGGGTGCCTCGCTGCCCTGGGCGGGCTCGTGGGCTGCGACTTCGAATTCAACGACGGCCGCACCGCCACCCTCACGTATACCGAGGACGCGCGCGCCGCGTACAACGAGGCGATGGCCGCCTTCGAGGCCAAGGACTGGGAGGACGCGCGCGCCCTCTTCTCCGAGGTGAAGCGGCGCTTCGCGTACAGCCGCTACGCCCGGCTCGCCGATCTCCGGATCGCCGACCTCGAGTTCGAGCAGGGCAAGTACCCCGAGGCGATCTCGGCGTATCGCGCGTTCATCCAGGAGCACCGGACGGATCGGAACGTCGAGTACGCGAAGTACCGGATGGCCAAGGCGCTCTACCTGGACATCGACGACACGGTCTTCCTGCCGCCGGCCGAGGAGCGCGACCAGGCGACCACGCTCGAGGCCCACAGGGAGATCCGCACGTTCCTCCGGCAGTTCCCGCGCAGCCGTTACCGCGAGGACGCGGCCTACATGCTCGAGGTCGTGACGGGGCGGCTCGTGCGCCACGAGCTCTACGTGGCGCGCTACTACCTCAAGGAGGACGTGTTCGACGCGGCCCTCGCGCGGATCGACTACGCGCTGCGGACCTTCCCGGGCTCCGGGCTCGACCCGGAGGCGCTCGTCCTCAAGGGCGAGACGCTCCTCAAGATGAAGAAGCCGGACGAGGCGCGCGCCGTGTTCGAGTCGGTCATCCGGGACTGGGGCGGCCCGTTCGCCGTGACCGCGCGGCGCTTCCTCGACGAGATGGGCCCCGGCGGGCAGCGCCGCGCGCCCGCCAAGGCGGCGTCGGCCCCGGCCCGCTCGGGGCCGCGGCTGTGACGCAGGCCGTCGGGCGGCCGTCCTCCGGCGCTCGCTACGTGCTGGAGCAGACCGACGCCGGCGACTCGCCGGGCGAGCTCGTCTACCGCGGCCTCGTGCGGCTCCCGGACGCGGACGTCCCGGTCGAGGTGCGGGTCGCCGAGGCGACCGGCGCGGCCACGGCGGCGGTGGACGCCGCTGCCGTCCCGCACGGCGGGCCGCACCCCGAGGAGCTCTCCCGGACCGCGGCGGCCCTCGTCCGGAGCGCGACGAAGTCAGCGGACGCCCACGCGCGGCAGCCCCCGCGGAAGATCGTGCGCTGGCGGGGGTAGGCCAGCGGGGGCAGGGCGGAGCGCGCGCTGCGGCCCGGGCGTCCGGCGCTTTGAACGATCGGCGCGTCTCGCGCCGTCGTCGACCGGCCGGGAGCCATGCTAAAAGCGTCCCCACCATGTCCGAGAAAGTACCGATGACGCCCGAGGGACAAGCGCGGCTCCGCGAAGAGATGCGACGGCTGAAAGAGAGCGACCTGCCGCAGGTCGTCAAGGACATCGGAACGGCCCGGGAGCACGGGGATCTCTCCGAGAACGCCGAGTACCACGCCGCCAAGGAGCGGCAGGGCATGATCGTCGCCCGCATCAGCTACCTCGAGCAGACGCTCTCGCGCGCCGAGGTGATCGATCCGTCCACGCTGAGCGGGAGCAAGGTCCAGTTCGGCGCCAAGGTCAAGCTCGCGAACGTGGACACGGACGAGGAGCAGAGCTTCCGGATCGTCGGGCCCGATGAGGCCGATCTCAAGGTCGGGCGCATCTCCATCGCCTCGCCGCTCGCGCGCGCGCTGCTGGGCCATGAGGTCGGTGAGGAGGTCCGCGTGATGATGCCGGCGGGGCCGCGCACCTACGAGATCCTCGAAGTCTCCTACGCATGACCGATCGCAACGGGGCGGCTCCGATGCGCCCGCGGGGCCATGGGGGCTCCGGCCGGCCTCCCGGGGGGTCCGTGCCCCCCGGTCGATCCGCCCACGGGAGCCGGCCTGACACGACCGCCGCCGCGGACGGGCTCGCGGGCGCCGCGCCGGGAGCGCCGGAGCACCGGGCTCCCTCGGCGCCGCGCCTTCAGTCCGGACCGGCGCGCCCGTCCACGCCGGCGCCAGCGCCGAGCCGCGCGACGTTCCCGAGCGGGAGCTCCGACGCTCCTCCGCGCAAGCTGGAGACCGAGATCGGATGGCGCATGGCGGACGCCTACCT
>JAICEP010000824.1 GCA_025924095.1 Sorangium sp. | reverse complement strand
TCCGTGCTGTTCGAGCGGGCGGCGCCCACCCAACCAGCGCACCGCCCGCTCACCAGGGCCCGATAGGCATTTATACATCAGTCCACGACGGGATCACCGGGGGCCACGACACGCTCTGGGTGGAACGATGCAACCTCCGGCCCCGCGCGGACTACACTGTCAGTGCTCGCCACACCTTGCTCCCACGCGACTCACATCCAGCGCACACTGCACACCTGCAAGGCCCCCGGCCGGCGGCGGTGCCGTCAAGCACGCCGATCCAAGCAACGATCGACAGGCGAGCGATGCGAGAGGCCGAAGAGCCGATGGAGATCGCGCACGTACGACACCGCACCTCCCTTCCTGTGGCCGCCGCCGCGAATACAGACACACGAAACAATTGCGCTCGCACCATTGCGCTCGTGGAGATTCTCACGCTGGACTCGAGATCGCGAGCCTTGCGGATGACGTCTTCCACGGGACGAACCCCCGGGAGGGGCCCTGTTCGGTCGCGGCAAGGCAGGCCTCGCGCCGCGCTTCAGCCGTCTCGCGGTCCTGCTCTGTTGGAAGCCGGCGTATCCGGCGCCGAGCGCCGTCACGTTCGACCCCTGCGCCCCTGCCCCGCCCGTCTGGCCGCCGGCGGCGCCGTCCCCCTCGCAGCCGCCGTCCGGGCCCTCGCAGCCGACGGATCGCGGCCGGGCCGTCGGACGCGGACCGGCCCGCGGGGTGGTACAGGGCCGCCTTCGTGATGGCGCCGCGCGCCGTCCCGCAGGCCGCTCCGCGGCATCGCTTCGCGAGATCGCATCGCGAGGCGGTTACGCTATGTTGCCGCCGTGACCTCCTCCTACAATGTCCAGCACGCGCCGGTCGGCGCCTTTGCCTCGTTCACGCTCGGAAGCTTCAACCGCCGGGGCGGCTTCGCCTCCCAGGTGGGCCGCCCGGGAGAATCGAACCTCTACATCGGCTACCGCGAGGGAGACGGGGACTTCTTCTGCCTCCCCTACTTCGAGGGCCACAGCGGCCCGGACGTCCCGTTCGGCGTCACCTTGACCCATGACACGCGGATGCGCCGCGTCTTCGGCGAGCAGGACATCCGCCGCGAGCTCGGGTGGGCGAGCGACACGATCCGCGCCGGGCGGCTGACGCTCGCCCTCTACTCGCCGTTCGGCCCGATCCCCGACCCGCGCACGGCGGCGCCCTCCGAGGTCGCCGAGCGGTCCTGCCCGGCGCTCATCGCGCGCCTCGAGCTCGACAACACCGGCAGCGACAAGCCCATGACGGGCGTCTTCGCGCTCGACGCGTCGAGCCTGCGCGACCTCGAGACGACGAGCGACGGCCGCCTGGTCGGCGTCGCGCACGGCCGGCGCTGGGGCCTCGCCGTCCGCCCGGAGCCGGGCGTCCGCGCCTTCCAGGCCTTCGCGCCCGAGAACGCGCTCGACGGCAGCGCCGATCGGCTGTTCCGCCTCGGCAAGACCGGCGGCCTGCTCATCGACGTCCCCCCGGGGGAAAAGCGCGAGGTCTGGATCGCGCTCGGGTTCCACGACGCCGGCACCATCACGACCGGGATCGAGGCGCGCTACGCCTACACCCGCTACTTCCGCAGGCTCGAGGACGTCCTCTCCTTCGCGCTCGACCGCCGCGAGGCGCTCGTGAAGGAGGCGGTCCAGCGCGATGAGGAGCTCGCGCAGTCGGCGCTCAGCCCCTCCCAGAAGTGGCTGCTCGCCCAGGCGACGCACGGCTATTTCGGGTCCACCGAGTGGCTGGACACCGCGCTCGACGACGCCTCGCCGCCCGCGCCGCTGTGGGTCGTGAACGAGGGCGAGTACGAGATGATGAACACCTTCGATCTCACGATCGATCACCTCTTCTTCGAGCTGCGTTACGCGTCCTGGGCCGTGCGCGACGTCCTCGACCTCTTCGTCGACCGCTACAGCTACCGCGACAGGGTGAAGCGCCCCGGCGCGAACGGCGAGCTCCTGCCGGGCGGCGTGTCGTTCACGCACGACATGGGCGTCGGCAACCACTTCTCGCCGGCCGGCGACTCCAGCTACGAGCGGCCGAACCTCGACGCCGCCTGCTTCAGCTACATGACGCACGAGCAGCTCACGAACTGGATCTGCTGCGCCGGCGTGTACGTCGCGCGCACCGGCGACAAGAGCTTCCTCGAGCGCCACCGGGGCCTCTTCGCCGAGCTGCTCGCGAGCCTCCTCCACCGCGACGCGCCCGAGCCCGGCGCGCGCACCGGCGTGATGGCGCTCGACAGCAGCCGCTGCGGGACCGGCGCCGAGATCACGACCTACGACTCGCTGGATCACTCGCTCGGGCGCGCGCGCGGCAACCTCTACCTGGCCGGCAAGACGTGGGCGTCGTACCTGGTGCTCGCCGACCTCCTGCGGCGCTGCGGAGACGCCCCCCTCGCCGCGGAGTCCAGGGCGGCGAGCCAGAAGACGGCGCGCGCCATCGTGTCGGCCTTCCACGAGCCGTCGGGCTACATCCCCGCCCTGCTCGACGGGAGCTCGACGAGCGCGATCATCCCGGCGATCGAGGGGCTCCTGTACCCGCACGCCATGGGCTTGCTCGACGGCAACGCCGCGGAGGGCGAGCACGGCGAGCTCGTCCGGGTGCTCCGCCGCCACTTCCAGGCCATCGTCAAGCCCGGTGTGTGCCTGTTCCCCGAGGGCGGATGGAAGCTCTCGAGCAGCAGCGACAACTCCTGGGCGAGCAAGATCGCGCTCTGCCAGCACATCGCGCGCGTGATCCTGAAGGCCGACCTGCCCGACGCCGAGCGCCACGAGGAGGCCCACGTCCGCTGGCAGATCGAGGGCTCCGGCTACTGGGCCTACTCCGACCAGATGCAGCGCGGCGTGCCCGTCGGCAGCCGCTACTACCCGCGCGGCGTGACGGCCATCCTCTGGCTGGACGAGGCCCCGGCGGGGGCGAAATCGTCGAACCGGTAGCCGGCGGCGCTCCGCGCCGGCGCGGTGGACGGGCGTTCTCCAGAGACGCCCGCCGGGCCGGCTCGCCCCAGCGGGGGCGGCCGGCCCGGGAGCAGGGCAATCGACCGAGGTGCTTTCATGAGAGTTCTCATCATTGGCGGGACCGGGCTCATCTCGACGGCCATCGTGCAGCAGCTCCTCGAG
>JAICEP010000823.1 GCA_025924095.1 Sorangium sp. | reverse complement strand
GTTCGTCTTCCAGGAGGCGCTCGGGCAGGCGATCGCCGTGTACCAGGGGACGTGGGTGCGTCAGGGCACGAGCGAGATCTTCCTCGTCTGCCTGCTCCCTGCGATGACGCCCGCGCTCGACGGGCTGGGGAAGTCGCTCGGTCCGCTCGACCGCGGCGCGCTCCGCGACCTCCGGCTGATGCAGGGCCTCCCGGAGAGCCCGCCGCCCTCCGATCAGCGCGTCGCCATCGATCGCCTGCTGATGGTCCCGATCCGATCCGCGCTGGACAAGGCGCCCCGACCCGCCGCGCAGGCGCCGCGCGCGCGTGCATGAAAACGCTTACCAGGCCCGTCCTGACGGCGCGACAAGGGGGTAGCGATAGACGTGCCCTGACGGTGCGATGCGAGCGCGCTCCAGCGTCGGGCTTCGCTTGACGCCCGCGCGCTGGCACGGGTAAACCGCGCCGGTACCCAGAGGTTGAGTCACCACGTCCCCTACGAGATCCGGAGGCGATCCATGGCCGTCGATATCCAGAGACTGTTCAACGAGGAGCTACCTGCTGCCCTGGCGAAGAATTCCGACGCGGCCAAGCAGCTCGGCGGGAAGTACCAGATCAACGTGACGGGCGAGGGTGGCGGCGAATGGCTGATCGACCTGTCCGACACCGGGCCCAACATCGCTTCGGGCAGCCCGGGCGGCGCGGATGTCACGATCTCGCTCAGCACCGAGGATTTCCAGAAGCTGCACGAGAACCCGCAGGCCAACTCGATGCCGCTCTTCTTCGCGGGCAAGCTGAAGGTCGCGGGCAACCAGATGCTCGCGATGAAGCTCCCGAAGCTGTTCCAGCTCAACGCGGGCTGATCCCGGCGTCGGCGGAGCCCCGCCGTCTCCTTCCGGCGTCGCGCCCGGCGCCGGCGACGGGCTGCTGGTGAGTCGCAGCCCCTGCATTCACCTCCCCGACCTCGAGGTGCCCGCCTCACGCCGTGGGCGCGGACGCGACCGGCCTCCTTCGGTGCTCCTCCTCGACCCCTCTCTCGCGCACCACAAGAACGACAGGCCATGCGCCCGCTCACCGATACGCGCATCCTCGATCTCTCGAGGCTCTTGCCAGGCCCCTTCGCGACCCTCGTGCTCGCGGATCTCGGCGCGACGGTGGACAAGATCGAGGACGTCGCCGGCGGCGACCTCCTCCGGCAGCTCCCCCCGCAGATCGCCGGTGAATCCGCGGCGTTCCAGCTCCTGAACCGCGGCAAGCGCAGCGCCCTGCTCGATCTGAAGAAGCCCGAGGGGCGCGACGCCTTCCGCCGGCTCGTCGCGACGTATGACGTGCTCTTCGACCAGTTCCGCCCGGGGGTGCTCGATCGGCTCGGGGTCGGTCACGCGGCGCTCTGCGCGGACAACCCGCGGCTCATCGTCTGCGCGCTGACCGGCTACGGTCAGACGGGCAGCCTGGCCACGCGCGCGGGGCACGATCTGAACTACGTCGCCCGCGCGGGAGTCCTCGGCGCGCAGGGGCCCGCGGAGGGCCCACCGCAGGTGCCTGGCTTCCAGGTCGCCGACGTGAGCGGCGGGATGTGGTGCGCGATCGCCATCCTCGCGGCGCTGCGCGAGCGCGAGCGGACCGGGCGAGGCGCGGTGCTGGACATCGCCATGACCGACGGCGCGCTCGGCTTCGCCCTTCCCACGCTCGCCGCGGCGCTCGCGGGCGGCGACCCCGCGCGCAGCAGGGAAGCGGCAGCGGAGGGGGCGCGCGGAGCGGGCGACGAGCCGCTCACCGGCGGGCTCGCGCCGTACAACACCTACCTTTCGAAGGACGGGCACGCGATGGCCCTCGCCGCGCTGGAGCCGAAGTTCTGGGTCGCGTTCTGCGACGGCGCCGGGATCGAGCCCGACCTGAGCGCGCTCGTCCCCGGCCCGCACCAGGCCGCGCTCAAGCGCAAGGTCGCCGCGGTCTTGCGGGGAAGGACGCGCGCCGAGTGGGAGGCGTTCGCCGCCGAGCGCGACTGCTGCCTCGAGCCGGTGCTCGATCCGCGGAGCGCTCCGGCCGATCCCCACCTCGCGTCGCGCGATCTCCTGTTCGAGATCGCCTCGCCGCGCGGCCCGATCCCTCAGCTCAGGACGCCCGTCACGCCGGCAGGCGTCGCGTTCGCGCCGGCGCCCCGCGCCGGAGAGCACACGCGCGCCGTCCTGCGCGACGCGGGCTTCTCGGACGACGAGATCGACGCGCTGATCCGCGCCGGCGCGGCGCGCTGAGGAGCGCGCGCCTCGAAGAAGGTCGATCCGCACGCCGAGGACGCGCGCACCGAGCGCTCGCAGAGGCGCCCGGCGCACTTCCTTTCGCGTCAGATCTTCTTCAGCTCGTCCACGAACTCCCAGTCGGCGATGAGGTGCTTCTTGAGCAAGAGCGACAGGAGCGCGGCGAACATCGCCTCCCAGCGCACGTTGTTGCCGAGGATCTCGCTCGCGTCGGCGCCGTGCGAGACGGCGCGGAGCGCAGAGACGAGGTCGCGCGCGGTGAGGCCCGGATCGTCCGTCGTGAGCGGGGGCGGTGGCTCGGACTGGGCCGCGGCCCGCGGCGCCGGGGCTGCTTGCCGCGGCTGCTGCTGCTGCTGCTGGGGCTTGGTCCCGCGCGCGGGGAGCGTGATCGTCGTCCCGTCGAGGAGGGTGAGCGAGACCATCCGCCGGCGACCTCGGCCTTGCGGCGCGGGGATGTTGCGCACCTCGCGCTCGCTCGGGGGTTCCTCGCCGTGGTCCGGGGCGCTCTCCGGGACGGTGCGCGCCGCAGCGCTGGCACGTCCGAGCACGGCGCCCAGGAGCGCCGCGGCCGGCGTGCTCGACGTCGGCGCCGCGTCCGTGCTCGGCACCGACTCGCTGGCGGGCGGCGTCAGCGGTCCCGGCGCTGAGCTGGGGCGCAGCGTCTTCCGGCGCTCCGACTGCGCCGACTGCGCGAACTGCGCCGGCTGCGCGGCCTGCGCCGCCTGCGCCGCCGCGAGCAGCTCGGGCGACGGCGCGACCTTCAGCGTCGGCCGCGAGCGCTCGTCGGGACGGCCGCGGATCTGCCGCTCCTCCGGCCGCCCGCGGATCTCCCGCTCCTCCGGCCGCCCGCGGATCTCCCGCTCCTCCGGCCGCCCGCGGATCTCCCGCTCC
>JAICEP010000822.1 GCA_025924095.1 Sorangium sp. | reverse complement strand
TCGCGACCGCCGAGCCGTTCGACGACGAGATGCGGGCGCGCATCGCCGCGCACGCCCGCGAGCGGGGCGACGAGTTCGCCACCATCGAGGAGCCTGTCGCGCTCCCCGAGCGCATCGCCGCGCTCTCCGGCGTCGACGTCGTCGTCGTCGACTGCCTCACCCTCTGGCTGTCGAACCTGCTGCTCCGCGACGAGACCGAGGGCCGCGAGCTCGATCGCATCGAGGCGCGCATCGAGGATCTCGCCGCCGCCGTCGAGTCGGCGGCGCCCCACGTCGTCCTCGTGTCGAACGAGGTGGGCATGGGCATCGTCCCCGAGAGCCGGCTCGGCCGCGCCTTCCGCGACCTCGCCGGACGCGCGCACCAGCGGCTCAACCGGTCGGCCAGCGAGCTCTACGTGGCCGTGATGGGCGCGATCCTGCGCCTGCGCCCCGGCCCGGTCGCCGTCGTGGGCGAGGACGGGCGATGACCGCCGCCGCCGCGGTGCTCGTGGCGGTCGCGCTCGACCTCGCCTGCGGCGAGCCCCCGGCCGCCGTCCACCCGGTCGTGTGGATGGGCTCCGCGATCCAGGCGCTGAAGCGCCGCGCGCCGCGCTCCGGCCGCGTGGCCGAGCTCCTCTTCGGCGCGCTCATGGCCCTCGCCGTCCCGTGCCTGTTCGCGGCCCTGGGCGCCGGGCTCGCCGCGCTGATCGCCCCGCACCCGGTCGTCTGCGTCGCTTTGTCAGGGCTCCTTCTGAAGCCGACCTTCGCCCTGCGCGCGCTCCGCGACGCGGCCTTCGGCGTGCGCGACGCGCTCGCGGCCGGCGACGTCCCCGCGGCCCGCGGCGCCCTGCGGAGCCTCTGCAGCCGAGACCCGTCGGCGCTCGACGAGCCCGCGCTGGTCGCCGCGTCGATCGAGTCGGTCGCCGAGAACGCGTCGGACAGCGTCGTCGCGCCGCTCTTCTATTTCGCCCTCTTCGGGCTGCCGGGCGCGCTCTTCTACCGCGCGGTGAACACCCTCGACGCGATGATCGGCTACCACGGGCGCTACGAGTACCTCGGCAAGGCGTCGGCGCGGCTTGATGACGCGCTGAACTTCGTGCCCGCGCGCCTCACCGCGCTCCTGCTCCTCGCCGCCGGCTGGCTCCGCGGCGCCGACGCGCGCCGCGGCCTCGCCGTGCTCCTCCGCGACGGCGGCCGCACCGAGAGCCCGAACGCCGGCCGGCCGATGGCGGCGATGGCGGGGCTGCTCCGGGTCGAGCTCGAGAAGCGCGGCCATTACCGCCTCGGCGACGCGGTGGAGCCGCTCCGGAGGGAGCTCATCGACGAGGCCTGCCGCATCGTCGTGCTCGCGGCGCTGCTCTTCGCCGGGCTCGCGGCGGCCGCGCTCGCGGCGACATCCTTCGGACAGGAGCTTTGGCGATGACAGCGCTCACGGTGATGGTGCAGGGCACCGCGTCCTCGGTCGGCAAGAGCCTCCTCTGCACGGCGCTCTGCCGGATGTTCCAGCGGCGGGGGCTCAGGGTCGCGCCGTTCAAGTCGCAGAACATGGCGCTGAACTCGTTCGCGACCCTGGACGGCGGCGAGATCGGCCGGGCGCAGGCGGTGCAGGCCGAGGCGGCGCGCGTGGCGCCGACGGTCGACATGAACCCGGTCCTGCTCAAGCCGGAGGGAGACTCGCGCTCGCAGGTGGTCGTCCTCGGCAAGCCGATCGGGAGCCTGCACGCGCGCGACTACTTCGCCTATCGCGGGGAGCTCAAGGACATCATCGCCCGCTCGCTGGGGCGGCTCCGGGAGGCGCACGACGTCGTGGTGATCGAGGGGGCGGGCAGCCCCGCGGAGATCAACCTGAAGGACCGCGACATCGTGAACATGCATGTCGCGCGCGTCGCCGACGCGCCGGTGCTCCTCGCCGGCGACATCGATCGCGGCGGGGTGTTCGCGGCGCTCGTGGGGACGATGGCCCTGCTCGAGCCCGACGAGCGCGCGCGGGTGGCGGCGTTCGTGATCAACAAGTTCCGCGGCGACATCACGCTGCTCGAGCCGGGGCTCGAGATGCTCACCGCGCGGACGGGCGTCCCGGTGCTCGGCGTGGTGCCTTATCTGAAGCACCTGCGGATCGCGGACGAGGACTCGGTGTCGCTGGAGGGCCGGCGGCGGCGAGGGGCGGCGGGCCCGGGGCAGCTCGACATCGCGGTGGTCGGGCTGCCGCGGATATCGAATTACGACGACGTGGAGCCGCTGGAGCACGAGCGGGACGTGGTGGTGCGGTTCATCGAGCGGGCGGACGAGATCGGCGGGGCGGATCTCGTGGTGCTCCCCGGGACGAAGAGCACGATGGCCGACCTCGCGTGGCTGCGCGCGAGCGGCCTCGCGGAGGCGGTCGCGGCGCGCGCCCGGCAAGGCGGGTGGACGCTCGGGATCTGCGGCGGCTGCCAGATGCTCGGCGGGGCGATCGAGGATCCGGAAGGCGTCGAGTCGGCCGAGCCGGCGGCGCGGGGCCTGGGGCTGCTCGACGTGGCGACGCGGTTCGAGCGGACCAAGACGACGGCGCAGGTGCGGGCGCGGCTCGCGGGCGATTCGTTCCTGGGCGCGGGGGACGCGGCGAGCGCGGGAGAGGGAGAGCTGACCGGCTACGAGATCCACATGGGCCGGGTGGAGCGGGTGGGCGGCGCGCGCGCGGCGTTCGCGATCGGATCGAGGAGCGGCAGGGCCGAGGCGGCGCTCGATGGGGCCGTATCGGCGGACGGCGCGGTGGTGGGCACGATGATCCACGGGCTCTTCGAGAACGACGGGCTCAGGCGGTCGCTCCTCGCGGCGCTGCGCGGGCGGCGGGGGCTCCCAGCGCCCGCGGGGGAGACGGCGATCCCGAGCCGTCACGAGGAGTACGACCGGCTCGCCACGGCGGTCGAGGCGAGCCTGGATCGGGCGCTGCTCGATCGGATCGTGGGGCTCGACCGGCGCTGAGCGGCGCGGCTCTCCGCTCACGCGGGGATAGTGATTGACTGAGATCGTCGGTCCCTGGAGACGAGAATTCAACGCAAAGGCGCAATGGCGCAAAGGCGCAAAGAGGGGAGGTTAACTTTTGAGTGGACGATGGCATATGACTCAACTACTCTCTTTCCCCTTTGCGGCCTCTGTGCCTTTGCATCTTTGCGTTTAATCCAGTGACG
>JAICEP010000821.1 GCA_025924095.1 Sorangium sp. | reverse complement strand
TGTTTCGATCTTTTACGCAGCGTCACGGTGCGAAGATCACGAGCCCTGAGCGCCCGTCCGGACGTGAATTTGTCCACCCGGGAGATCCACTCGCCTTCCGCCGTCTCACGGCGGATGCACGCACACACCCCGGAGGCACGAAGGCACGGGTCTGGGTTCGCTCCGTGCCTTCGTGTCCCCGGGGTGATCGGCGAGGGACTGCCCCGGGAGGTTGCACCGGGCGCTCTGTCACCAACATGTTGCACGATGCAGGCCAACGAGGGCTGGATGCCGGCATCGCCCGTTTTCGCGCGATGGCCGTGGGCCGCCTTTCATGGTTGAAACCACCGGTTGCAACCATGGTGCAACCGAGCGGCGTCGCTGCCTCCGGAGGCGCCTGGCGGCCTCAGGAGAGTGCCTCTCAGCCGGCAGGACCGGTCAGCGAGGATCCAGGGCGCTCGCCCAGCGGCCCCGACGATCCAGCCGCGCGGGGCGGGAGCGGCAACGCCACCTGGAACCGCGCCCCCATGCCCGGCGCGCTCTCGACCTGGATGCTCCCGCCGTGGGCCCTGAGGATCTGGTCCACGATGTACAGGCCGACGCCCAGGCCCCCGTACGAGCTTGTAGGCGCCGCCCGCTCGAAGCGGCCGAAGATCCGGGCGATGTACTCCTGGGCGATCCCGATGCCCTGATCCATCACCTGGAGCACCGCGGACCTGCCGTCGGCCGAGATCCGCAGCTGGATCGGCTTGCCGCGACCGTACTTGATGGCGTTCATGAGCAGGTTGGTGATCACCTGATCGATGCGCAGGCGGTCCCACCGGCCGACCGCCGCCTCCGGGAGGTCCAGGTCGAGCGAGCAGCCGGCGCGCTCCAGCTCGATTTCGAGGCGGCTCGCCACGTCGCGCGCCACGTCGCACAGGTCCACGTCCTCGAGGCTCAGCTCGAGCTGGCCGCTGTTGATGCGCGTCACGTCGAGCAGCGTGTCGATGAGCCGCGTGAGCCGCTCGATCTGCCCCTCCGCCTGGGCGAGCTTCGCGAGCACCTGCTCCGCCGGCAGCCCGCCGTCCGCGCGGCCGAAGGCGCGGATGAGGCCCTGGACCTGCAAGACAAGCGCGCTGAGCGGCGTCCTGAGCTCGTGCGAGGCGACCGCCACGAAATCCTCGCGGATCTGCACGGCCTCGCGCGTGAGCCGCAGCAGGTGGGCGTTCTCGAGGCAGAGCGCCGCGCGCTGGGCGACGTCGAGGGCGACCGCGAAATCGGGGGGCTCGAAGCGCTCCCCCGGCTCCACCCAGACCATGCTGAGCGCGCCGAGCACGTTGCCGCGCGTGACGAGCGGCACGCACAGGTAGCTCATGGCCCCGATCTCCTGGATCACGGCCGGATCGTCGATGTCGAGCGCCCTGGCGACGTCGCGCGGGGCGCACTCGACGCGCAGGTCGGGGCGGCCGCTCGTCAGCACCGCGCCCACGCCCTCCTCGGTCAAGGGGAGCTCCCGCGGGGCGAACCGCGCCGCGAACCGCGCCGTCTCGCGCGCCCTGTGGGCGGCGGCGAGCCTGCGCGCGCCGCCCTCCTTGCGCAGGTCGAGCACGCACCAGGTGCAGATGCGCTCCGACGCGAGGCGCACGAGGGCCGCCGCGACGCTGTCCTCGTCGAGCGACGCCGAGAACGAGCTCGACGCCTCCGCGAGCAGCTCCGAGCGGCGCACCGCGGACTCGGCCTCCGCGCGCGCCGCCCGCTCGCGCGTCAGGAGGTGAATGCGCTCCTGCTCGTGACGCTTGCTGTCGTCGATGTCGGTGAAGCTGCCGACCCAGCCGACCACGCGCTTCCAGACATCCCGCTCCGGGACCGCATGGCAAAGGTGCCACCGGTAGACCCCCTGACGGGACCTGAGGCGACACTCGCCCTGGAGGGGCTCGCCGGACTCGACGCAGCGCCGCCACTTGCTGACGAACTGGTTCAGGTCGTTCGGGTGCACCGCGGCCTGCCAGCCCCAGCCGCGGAGCGCCTCGAACGCGAGCCCCGTGTACTCCAGCCAGCGCGAGCTCACGTAGTCGACGCCGCCGTCGAGCTTCGCCGTGAAGACGCACTGCGGGATGGCGTCGGCCAGGTTCTGGTACCTCGCCTGGGCGGCGCGCCGGAGGTCCTCGACCTCGGCGTCGCGCCGCCGCTGCTCGGCCTTGCGCAGGAGCTCCGCCTGCTCCTTGATCTGCTCGCCGCGCCGGTGGAGCTCGACGAAGACGGCGACCTTCGCCTGGACGACCTCCGGCTCGAGCGGCTTCAGCAGGTAGTCGACGCCGCCGACCGCGTACGCCTTGTAGATGGCCGAGAGGTCGTCCGTCGCCGCGGTCAGGAAGATGATCGGCGTGTGGCGCGACCGCTCCCGCTGCTTCACCAGCGAGGCCACCTCGAAGCCGTCGATGTCGGGCAGCCGCACGTCGAGCAGGAGGACCGCGAAGTCCTCGGACAGGATCCTGAGGAGCGCGTCCTTCCCGCTCGCGGCGGTCACGAGGCGGTAGCTCTCGTCGACAAGGATCGCCTTGAGCGCCGCCAGGTTCTCGGGCTGGTCGTCGACGAGGAGGATGCTTGTCGTCTCTGGAGCGGAGGACACCGTGCGGCTCCGTGGCTCAATCTGGCCGCAGCCAGTGCAGCATGACCGACATCAGCCGCCCCTCGTCCACGGGCTTGGCCACGAAATCGTTCAGGCCGGCGTCCAGGCACTTCTGCCTGTCCTCCGGCATCGCCTTGGCCGTCACCGCGATGATCGGCAGCTCGTTGAAGCGGGGATCGCTCCGGATCTCGCGCGTCGCCTCGTAACCGTCGAGCTCGGGCATCATGATGTCCATGAGCACGATATCGATGATCGAGTCGGCCTCGCGCAGGAGCTCGATGCCGTGCCGCGCGTTCTCGGCCAGGAGCACCTGCGCCCCGCGCCTCTCGAGCAGGCTCGTGATGGCGAAGACGTTGCGCGCGTCATCGTCGATGACGAGCACGCTCCGCCCCGTGAGCGCGACCGAGGAGGAGCCGTTCGTGAGCAGCGGCGCGATCGGCTCGGGCAGCTCGGCGCGCGCCGGCTTCATGACCTTCTGCTCCGGCCGCTCCGCCGGCAGGTAGAGGGTGAATTTGCTGCCGAGCCCGGGCGTGCTGTTCAGCGAGATCTCGCCGCCGAGCAGGCTGGCCA
>JAICEP010000820.1 GCA_025924095.1 Sorangium sp. | reverse complement strand
GGAGCTACCACGACGATTCGCGCGACTTCGGCCTGCAGCCGCGCGCCGCGTGCAGCCAGCGGATCGTCTTCCGTCTGCTGGGCGCCGGGGGCTGGGGCGACGACGAGCGCCGCTTCACCTTCGTGCGCTGACGGCCCCGGCGGCCCGCGAAAGCGCCGGCGGCCCGCTCGACGGAGCGTCTTCCAGGCAGAAGTCCCGGATCTGCGTCAGCTCGTGCTTGACCCCTCCGCTCTTCGACGTCTAGAACCGTGGTTCTCTCCACCCGGGTCATGGATCCAGCGCGAGCAGCGGGCCGGGTCCCGCGCCCGGGCTCGCTTCATCGGTCGGAGGTCCGCCCAGGCGGCCTTCCACTGGCGCGGGTCGGAGAACCGCGATCCGCGGTCCTCCAATGCACCGAGGAGACGTTTGCACACAGAACAGCACGAGATTGGCATCGTCTGTGGCCAGTGCGACCTGTGGAGCCCGATGGGCACCGCGCGTTGTGCTGAGTGCGCGAACGACTTGGCCCTGTTCACGCCGCGCCGGGCGAGCTCGCAGGCCGTATCGGTCCGGCGCTCTCCGACGCCCGCCGCCGGCAGCGGGAGCGTGAGGGCGGAGGCCCGGCTCGACCCGACGAGCTCGCGCGGCGCGGGGCGGAGCCCCAAGACCACCTCGTCCAAAGGCGAATTTGCCGAACTCTCCCAGGAGGAGCTGATGGAGCAAGCCCGTAACTACGTCTGCCGTTCCTGCTCGAGCGGAGTTCCCTCGGGCCACAAGTTCTGCGGGAGGTGCGGAACGGCGGTCCCGCCCGAGATCCTCAACGCGCAGACGCTGTTCTTCGGGGACATGCAGAACCCGGCGAAGGCGAAGCTGATCCTCATCCGTGGCGAGGGCATGGACGGCCTCTCCTTCCACCTCAAGGCCGAGCAGCACATCGTCGGCCGCAACGGGCAGCTCGTCTTCCCGGACGATCCGTTCGTCTCGCCGAAGCACGCGAACTTCTTCTACCGCGACGGCAAGCTTGTCGTGCGCGACGAGGGCTCGCTGAACGGCGTGTACATCCGCGTGCGCGGCACGATCGACATCACGCCGGGCGACACCTTCCTCGCGGGCGAGCAGCTCTTCCGGCTCGATCCGACGCCGCGCGCCTCGGACGGCCAGGACACGGACGGGACCTTCTTCTACTCCTCGCCCAAGCACCCGAGCCCGTTCCGTCTCACGCAGGTGCTCCAGGGCGGCGCGGTCGGCATGACCGTGTGCGCGCGCGGCAGCTCGCTGCAGATCGGGCGCGAGGGCGGCGACCTGAACTTCCCCGTCGACCTGTACATGTCGGGCTCGCACTGCCGCCTCGAGGAGCACAACGGCAAGTTCACGCTGACCGACCTCAACAGCCGCAACGGCACGTACGTGCGCATCAAGAGCGAGCGCGAGCTCGCCCACGGCGACTACCTCTTCATCGGCCGCAAGCTCCTGCGCGTCGAGCTCAACACGAACTAGTGCCGGCCGCCCGCGCGCGGCCGCGCCGGAGCGATCTCCTCCGGGGGGCGTGTCGCCCGTGACCTCGGCTCGCTGGCCGCTCGACGTCTTCCGCGCCGGACCGGTCGCCGCGGGCGCGAAGCTGTGGCGCAGCCGTGGCCAGCTCCACGTGACGCTCCTCGCCAAGGCCACCTTCGCGATGGTGCCCGGCGGCGACGCGCGGCGGATCGAGCCGCTGGAGGTGATCCGGAGCGAGGCCTACACGCGGGGCCACCCGATGAAGCCGCTCCTCGCGACGAGCGAGCTCGCGCCGTGGCTGGAGCGCGCGGAGGTGGTGCTCACCGGGCACGCGTGGGCGCCGGGCGGGGCGCCGGTGCGGCGGATGCCGGTGCGGCTCGCGGTCCTGCGCGGAACGGCGGCGCTCGTCGACAAGCGCCTCGAGGTCGTGGGCGATCGGGCGGCCTCGATGGGGTCGCCGGCTCCGGAGCCCGAGCCGTTCGTGAAGATGCCGATCGAGTACCAGCGCGCCTGGGGCGGGCCCGGCGATCCGGACAACCCCTTCGGCGTCGGCGCGTTCGAGGACACGGGCGGCGCGATCGCGCTGCCCAACCTGCTGCCGCCCGGCGGGCGGCGCGCGTCGATCGGGCTCGGGCCCATCCCGTCCATCGTGCCGAGCCGGGCGCGCCTGCTCCGCGGCCTGGCGCGCGGGGAGCTGGAGGGGATCGCGTCGATCCCGGAGGATTTCGACTGGTCGTACTTCCAGTCGGCGCCGCTGGATCAGCGCTTCGACCGGGTGCTCGGCGGCGAGGAGATCGTGCTGGAGGGCCTGAGCCCGCGTCACCCGACGCTCGCCACGCGCCTGCCGGCGCTGCGGGCGCTCGCGACGATTCACCTGCCGAACGGCGCGCAGCGGTGGTTGTCGCTCGCGGGCGACATGCTGATCGTGCACTCCGACGCCGAGCGCTGCGCGGTGGTCTTCCGCGGGAGCTTCCAGGTGGCCTCGGAGGAGGCGCTCTCGGCGCTGCGCGTCGCGGTGGGCGTGGAGGTAGGGGGCCAGCCGGTGCCGTGGCCGAGCCTCGCCGAGGTGCTCGCGGGCGCGCCGCTCGCGGAGGCGGCGCCGGAGACCGTGAAGCTGACGGACTGGAGCACGACGGTGACCCTCGACGACGAGGACATCGTGGACGCGCCGGAGAGCGTGGCGGCCGCGCGAGAGCATCCGCTCGGGAGCACGCAGCCGGTCGCGGGCGCGCACCCGCTCGAGCGCACGTTCTCGCTCGATGACACGCTGCCGCCGGGGAGCGAGGCGCGATCACGCGCGGCGCAGGCAGCGCTCCCGCCCGCGGCGCGGATCCGGGGTGAGGGCCATCACGACGCGGTGAGCGCGCCGTTTCGGATCGCGCCGGCGGGGGAGCGGAGCGAGCGGGAGAGCGGCGAGCCCCCGGGCGCGCCGTGGTCGGAGGGCAGCGCGACGGCGATCCCGGTGCCCGCGTCACCGCTGGAGGGCACGGTCGATCTGCGGGTGCCGGATGCCGCGCCTGCGGCGGATGCGGCGCCTGCCGCCGTCGCGGCGCCCATGCCTGCCGCCGTCGCGGCGCCTGCGCCTGCGCCCGTCGCGGCGCCTGCGCCCGTCGCGGCGCCTGCGCCTGCCCCCGTCGCGGCGCCCGTGCGGAAGCAGGAGCGGCCCGATCTCGTCGGCAGCCTGTACAGGCGCTTCCGCAAGGACTGAGCCGGAACG
>JAICEP010000819.1 GCA_025924095.1 Sorangium sp. | reverse complement strand
GAGGACACCGACGGCGACGGGCTCATCAACGCGCTCGACGTGGACAGCGACAACGACGGGCTGTTCGACGGCACCGAGCTCGGCCTGCCCTGCGACAACGAGGCCACCAACGCGGAAGCGGGCCACTGCCGCGCCGACGCGGACGAAGGGGCGACAAAGACCTCGCCGATCGACGCGGACAGCGACGACGGCGGCGTGCCCGACGGCCAGGAGGACATCAACCTCGACGGTGCCATCGACGAGGGCGAGACAGATCCGAACAACGGCGAAGACGACGGGATGCCGGCGGACACCGACGGCGACGGGCTGAGCGACGCGCTGGAGGACCACCTCGGCACCGACCCGGAGGACGCCGACAGCGACGACGACGGCGTGCTCGACGGCGAGGAGCCGAACTTCAGCGACGATCACGACGGCGACAACCTGATCAACGCGCTCGACCCGGACAGCGACGACGACGGGCTGTTCGACGGCACCGAGCTCGGGCGCGACTGCGCCAACGCGGCGACCAACGCGGCGGCGGAGACCTGCATCGCGGATGCAGATCCCACGACGACCACGAACCCGCTCGACGCAGACACCGACGACGGCGGCGTGGCCGACGGCGTGGAGGACGCGAACCACAACGGCGCCATCGACGAGGGCGAGACCGATCCCAACGACGGCGCCGACGATCAGGCCCAGACCTGCCGGCAGGACATCAACTGCGGCGGGCCGACGAGCGGGATGATCTGCGAGGACCACGCCTGCGTGGAGGGCTGCCGCGGCGCCGACGGGAACAGCTGCCCGTCAGGCGAGGTGTGCAGCTCGATCGACAGCTCGCCGGGCACCTGCGGGCCCGTGGCGAACGACCCGAGCGGCATCTTCGCCGAGGGCAACGGCCTCTGCGCCGCGCGGCCCGGCCCCGCCGGCAACCTCCGCGCGGCCGCGCTCCTGCCCATGCTCGCCGCCCTCGCCGGCCTCGTCCTGCGCCGGCGCCGCCGCGCGGGCCGCTAGCAGAAACGAGAGAGCCCACGGCCGCGCCCCCCCGCCTCGCCGGCGGGGGGAGGCCCCCTCCAGCGACCGTGGACGTCCTCAGGAGGCCGTGGGCCTCCTCAGGAAGCCGTGAGCCTCCTCGGGAGGCGCCGAGAGACCCCACCCCGCTCCCACCTACGTTCGCCCTCGACCCTGCCGCAGCGCAGGGCACCCGATGTAAGTTTATTGCCCACCTGTAGCGATCCTCCGTAGCGTACCGCACCGAGGAGGACGACCATGGAAATGTTGCTCGCCAGCGAGCGCCGCGTCACGCGCCGCGCCGCGATCGTGGAGTGCCAGGCGGTGCGCGAGCGGGGCTTCCGGCTGCTCGGGACCCGGGCGATCGACCTGTCCATCGACGGCATGCTCGTGCTGACGGGCGCCCGCGCGCTCACGGGCGAGCCGGTGATCGTCTCGTTCCGGATCCCGGGCACCGACCTCTGGGTCGACGCGACGGCGACGATCGCGCGCACCCTGCACGGCCGGCGCGAGGGCGACCCGGGGCGCGCCGTGGGCCTGCGCTTCGATCCGCTCGACCGCGCGTCGAGCCGGCGCCTCCGTGAGGCGCTCGAGCGCTTCCCGCCGACCTACCCGTACCGCGCGCAGCGCGTCGACTACGCGGCGACGGCGGCGATGATCTCGCTCAGCTGATCCGCCGCGCAGCCGCCTCCCTCTCGAGCGACCACCACACAACCTGTCCGTCCTGCACCCAGGACCGCCGGCACGAGCGTTCGCCACAGAACGCGCGGCGGGGACCCAAAGCCATCTCCGGCGCGAGCATTGACTCTCTGGAGACCCCAGCTACCCTGGTCATCGCGCGACTAGCGAGCATCCGCAACCGCTGCGCGAGCCCTGCTGTCGAGCGGCGCAGCTACGGAGTCGACCATGCAGACGATCCTTCGATTCGCGCAGGCGATCGCGGCGACGGCGCTCCTCTGCGCCGTCGCGGCTCCGGCCGAGGCGCAGGTGCTGCCCGCAGCACCCGACTGCGAGGACAGCGTCCGTCCGAGCGGCGCGCGCGTCCGCCTCTGTGTTCCCCAGCGCGGATGGAACGGCAAACTCCTCGTGTGGGCGCACGGGTATGTCTCCCCTCTCCAGCCCCTCGCCTTCTACAGCTTCTCGTTCCCCGAGGGGTTCAACCCGCAGGAGGCCGCGTTGAGCCGCGGGTTCGCCTTCGCGACGACGAGCTATCGGCGGAACGGGCTCGCGATCCTCGAGGGGGTCGAGGACGTCAAGGAGCTCGTCGAGGCGTTCCGCGAGAGGGCGGTTCCGGACCGCACGTACCTGTTCGGCGTCTCCGAAGGCGGCCTCGTCACGACGCTCTCCATCGAGCGGTATCCGGAGCTGTACAGCGGGGGGCTGGCCATGTGCGGCCCCATCGGCAGCTTCAGAGAGCAGCTCAACTACTTCGGCGATGTCCGGGTGCTCTTCGATCACTTCTTTCCCGGCCTGATCCCCGGCAGCGTGATCCAGATTCCCCCCGAGGTGATCGCCGGCTGGTTCACCGACTACCTACCGGAGGTGCAGGCCGCCATCGCCGCGAACCCCGGCGCGGCCAGGCAGCTCGTCCGCACGGCGAAGGCGGCGTTCGATCTCGAGGAGCCGGAGACCGTCGCGACGACGATCGTCAACGCGCTCTCGTTCAATATCTTCGCCACCAACGACGCGATCACGCAGCTCGGCGGGAACCCCTATGACAACCGCGGGCGCATCTACTTCGGCTCGCGCAACGATCTCCTGCTCAACCTGCGGGTCGCGCGCTTCGCCGCCTCGCCGACCGCGCTCAGGAACGTCGCTCTGCACGAGACCACCGGCGATGTCTCCCTCCCGCTCGTGACGCTGCACACCACCCTGGACGAGATTGTCCCTTACTGGCATGAGCCGCTCTACCTGCTCAAGGTCGACACCTCGGACCGCGGCGTCGTGGTCCCTTTCCCGGTCCACCGCTACGGCCACTGCAACCTGACCAACAGGGAGATCCTCGGCTCGCTGGAGCTCCTCTTCGCGCTGGGCCATTGAGCGCGCGCCGGGCCTGATCGACGCGCGGCGCGCGGCCGGGCCAGCAGCGGCGCTCGGCGCGAACCTGCGCCGGTGTGGAACCGGACGCCGAAGGGAGGTAGCTCTCAGGGGCCGCCGGGGGAGCGCCCCGCGCGCGCGCATCGATAAGGAGCTCGAGCGATGATCAAGGTCTC
>JAICEP010000818.1 GCA_025924095.1 Sorangium sp. | reverse complement strand
GTCTCGATGATGAACGCCTCCCCCGTGCCGCCGGCCACGGCGATCTCGCGCAGGTTGTCGACGTTCCCCGGCCCGTCGTCCGGCGGGTTCGCCACCCCGATCACGTAGGTCGGGATGTTGTCGGCGAGCGCCTCGTCGACGTGCTCGACGACGGCCTCGATCGAGTCGGCCCCGTCGCACAGCTGCGGGTAACCGTCGGTCACGAGCACGAGCGCGTACTTCCCGGGGTCCTCCCGGCGCTGCGCCTGGATGAACGAGATCGTCCCTTCGACCACGAACGCCGTCGGCGTGCCCATGCGCCAGTCGTCGTCGGTCGCGGGTGTGACCTCGTCGATCGCTTCGGCGAACGCCTCGGAGGGCAGCGGCGTCATCTCGACATCCGGCGCCTCATAGGTGCGGGCCGAGCACATGCGCCGCCGCTCGCCGCCGGGGAAGAACGTGAGCGAGGCGGTGAGCCCTGCCGACGCGGGATCCGCGAAGAACTGCTTTGTCGCGCTGACGACGGGATCCCACTTGAGCTCCTTGCTGTGCGAGGGCCGATCGTTCGCGCCCATGCTGCCCGACACATCGAACGCGACCGCCAGGTACACGGGCTGGAGCTCGGCCGTGGCCGTGTGCGTGGCGCAGGCGTCGCCGGCGCCGGTCGAGCCGCCGACACCGCTCGGGCCGCCCGGGCCACCCGGGTCGATGCTGCCGCCCACGTTCAGACCGCTCCCCACGCCGAACCCGGTGCCGGCGCCTCCGCTCCCATCACCCGAGCTGTTCGCGGCCCCCGAGCCGCTCTGGGAGGTGCCCTCGCCATCGGCGCTCGATCCGCCGCCGCACGCCGCACCGAACGCAGTCACCATGGACAATGCAATGGCTATCGCAGGCGATCTCATGGCCTGACTCCTTTATAAGCAAGTGCCGGCGCCGTGCGCCGGTAGAGAGAAGCAAACTAGCAACTGAGGTTTCAGGAGCCAACGCACCGCCGAGCCGCGCTCCAGAGACCTCGCCACCCATGAATAGTATAAGCCAGAAATATGCTCATTGCGAGACATGGTTTTTCAAATACCGTGTCAGTCGCGTCGCCCTCGACGCGCTGAGAGCGCAACTCACCCGTGTGACCGCAAAGCCTGTGCGCCGGTGTATCCTGCGTGCTCACACGAGCGCTCGCCGGTGCTACGCTCCACACCGTATGGTCCGCGCGGTGTGTTTCGATCTGATGGATACCGTCCTTTACGACCCGTACCGCGAGGCGCTCGCCGCGGCGATCTGGACCGCCGCGCCCGCCGCGCCGGCCGAGGTCGCCAGGCACCGCGACCGCGCGTGCTGGCCCGCGTTCGAGACCGGCGAGATCGATGAGGCCGAGTTCGCCCGCCGGTTCTTCCGCGAGGGCGCCGAGGGCGTCTCGTTCGATATCGACGCGTTCAACCGCGTGCGCCGCGCGGGATATCGCTTCTTGCCCGGCGTCCGGGAGGTCGTCGAGGCGCTCCGGGGCCGCGCGCTCCGGTTCGTGGCGAGCAACTACCCCGTTTGGGTGGAGGAGCTGCGCGAGACGTTCGCGCTCGATGCCCTGTTCGAGGGTGTCTATTCGAGCCATCACCTGCGCGTGCGCAAGCCGGCGCGCGAGTTCTTCGATCGCCTGGTAAGCCGCATCGGGGTCGACGCGGGCGAGTGCCTGTTCGTCGACGATCGCGCGGAGAACTGCGACGCGGCGGCCGCGGTCGGGATGCGCGCGCACCTCTTCGACGGGGCCGCGGGGCTGCGCGCCCGGCTCGTCGGCGAGGGCTTGCTCGACGAGGAAGGGCGCTAGGCCCGCTCTTCCGCCGCGCCGGCCAGGGCGCCGCAGAGCGGGCACGACGCGCCGACGTGCGGCGCGTCGCCGCGATGCAGGTCGAGGATCGCGCGCGAGATCTGCGCGAGGTCGCGCCGCACCTCGCGGCGCATCCCCTTCACGCGCGCGATGGACATCGAGTCGTAGGCCGTGGTCTGGTGCCGCATCCAGGCGATCACCGCCGACTCGGCGCGCCGCGCGACCGGGATCCGCTCCGTGCGCGCGACGGTGCCGCTGCCCACGGGGGTCGCGTGCGCCGTCACGCGGGTCGCGAGCGTCCGCGCGAGCGCCGCGTAGCGCGGCGAGAACCGGAGGAACGCCGCGACCTCGGCCTCGAACTCGCGCACGTACTCCTCCTGGTCGCGCTCCCGCCGCCGGGCGTCCGCCTCCCGCTTCTTCGCGTAGGCGGGCGTGCTGCGCTCCGCCTCGAGCGCGGCGCGGGCGGCCTCGATGGCGGCGGCCGGCGCCCAGAGGCCCCGGGAGAACGTCTTTCGCCCGCGCTTCTCGACCACCATCCAGGACGGGCCCGCGAGCTTCACCCGGCGGGTGAGCCCGGCGTCGCCCGGAGGCAGGCACGCCCACCCCTCGGGGGGCGAGAGCAGCGCGCCGTCGGGCGCGCGGAAGCGGCGGGGATCCTCGGTCGGGGCCAGGGTCAGGCTCTCGGGCATGGCGGCGCGGCCGGCGTGGTAGGCCAGGTCATCCCGCGTGTCCAGCCGCCGTCGCCCGCGCCGCGCTGGAACCGCCGAACAGGGCGATGGTACGCTCGGCGCCTGCGAGGGGCCCGCCCTTCCGCCCCGGCGCGGTCAACCGGGCAGGAGGCCAGCCCGGCGCGGTCAACGGGACAGGAGGCCAGCGTGTCGGACGACGATCGCACCAGGTGGGACGCCCGCTACCGCGAGGGCGGCGACGATCCAGGCGAGCCCTCGGCGGTGCTCACGGCGCTCGAGCCGCTGCTGCCCCGGCGCGGGCGCGCGCTCGATCTGGCGGGCGGCGCCGGGCGGCACGCCCTGTGGCTCGCGCGGCGCGGGCTCGACGTGACCCTGGCCGACATCGCCGAGGTCGGGCTCGGCGTCGCGCGAGGCGCCGCGGCGAGGGAGGGGCTCGCGCTGCGCACGGTCGCGCTCGACGTGGAGCGCGATCCGCTCCCCGGCGGTCCCTGGGACCTGATCCTGATCTTCTATTTCCTCGAGCGCAGGCTCGCGGCCTGCGCGGCGGAGCTCGCCCCGGGCGGCCACCTCGTCGTGGTGCATCCGACGCGGTCGAACCTGCTGCGGCACGCGCGCCCGAGCGCGCGCTGGCTGCTCGAGGACGGCGAGCTCCCCGGGCTCCTCGGCGAGGCGCTCGAGGTGGTCCGCTACGACGAAGGGTGGCTGGAGGAAGGGCGTCACGAGGC
>JAICEP010000817.1 GCA_025924095.1 Sorangium sp. | reverse complement strand
GCAAGGGCTGACGCGGCCGGCGCGGCCTGCTGGCGAGGGCGCCGGATCGGATTGCGCGGGCCTTGCTCGAATCGAGCGGCGACGACTCGAACCGCGGCGCCGGGGCGCGAGGGCGCCCAGGATCCGGCCCGAAACCTCGTGTCCTCGCGGTGGCACGACGCCTGCTGAGAGGCCAAGCGCCGCGCGCAGAGCCGCTATCTCGGCAAGAGAGCGCGCAGGCGACGCGAGCCCACGGCGAGCGGCGGATTGGACGCCCCCAGAGCATCACCCCTTCCGCCCCCCGTTCTCCGGCGGGCTCCGAGCGCCATGACCGCCGCGGCCGAGCGCGTCGCCGAGCGCATCGAGGAAGACGCGCACGCGGGGGACAGACGCCCGGCGCGCCGGCGTGACCGCGTGCAGCGATGGCCCGTCGGTCGCGAACGGCGCCAGGACCTCCACGAGGAGCCCCGCCTCGAGCAGCGGCGCGGCCATGAAATCGAGGACCTGCGCCACCCCGACCGCGTGCACCACCGCGTCGATGAGCAGATCGCCCTGATCGAGCAGGATGCGCGAGGGCGTCGCGACGTCGATGGCGCCATGGCCAGCGCGGAAGCTCCACTCGACGACCTTGCCGCGCAGCACGAACTTGATGCACTCGTGCCGCGCGAGGTCGGCCGGCGAGGTCGGCGCCCCCCGGCTCGCGAGGTAAGCCGGGGCGGCGACGGTGATCCAGCGCGGAGTCCGCAGAGCGCGCGCGATGAGGGATGAGCCCGCGAGCGGTCCCAGGCGCAGCGCGACATCGATCTCCTCCTCCACGAGCCGCAGGAGGCGATTTGTGACGACGAGCCGGATCGACAGCCGCGGATAGCGCGACGACAGCCGCGCGACGACCGGCAGGACGCTGCGACCGAGCACCGGCGGCAACGTCACGCGGAGCAGGCCGCGCGGCTCCCGCTGCGCGCCGGCGACCTGCTCGCGCCCCGCCTGGAGCTGCGCCATCGCCGCACGACAGCGCTCGAGGAACACCGCGCCCTCCGGCGTGAGCGCAACATGGCGCGACGTGCGCTCGAGGAGCACGACCCCGAGCTCGGCTTCCAGCTTGGCCACCGACTTGCTCACCGCGGCGGCGGAGACGCCGAGCCGCGCGGCCGCGGCGCGGAAGCCCCCCGCCTCCGCCACGTGGACGAACGGGATCACGCCGGAGAAGAGGTCCACGGCGGCGAGGGTAGGTCGTTAACCTGGGGTTGACAATGCTTTGCCCGAGCTCGTCATGGTCCTCCGCGCGCGCGCAGGTATCCTGTCCCCCGAGGAACGGAGGACGCGCGATTCATGGTTTTCAACAGAAGATCGGTCCTCGCGAGGTCGGCGTTCACGGCCTCGTCGGTCCTGTGGCTGGCATGGCAGTCCAGCTGCACCCCCTTACCCAGCACATCACCACGAGGAGGACTGGAGCCCATGAGCACGGTGAGCGTCCGTTACATGGTCGACGATGTCGACGCCGCCATGGCCTTTTACACCACGCACCTCGGCTTCGCGCTCGAATCCGACGCCAGCCCCGCGTTCGCGTCCGTCACCCGCGGCGACCTGCGGCTCCTGCTCAGCGGGAAGAAGAGCTCCGGCGCGCGGCCGATGCCCGACGGGCGCCAGCCTGTCCCCGGCGGCTGGAGCCGCATCCAGCTGCCAGTGGCGGATCTCACCGCCGAGGTAGCCCGGCTCCGCGCGGCCGGACTCCGGTTCCGCAACGACATCGTGAGCGGAGTCGGTGGCTCCCAGATCCTGCTCGATGACCCGTCCGGCAACCCCGTCGAGCTCTGGCAGCCCGCGCATTGACGGCTGCTCGCCAGGCCGAGCCGCGCCTGCTGCCCACGCTCTACCGCATGGGCAGACCCGGTGTGACCGCCCGGGTCACAGTGACATGGACACTGACTGCGAGCCCGCGAGCTTCAGCACCTCGGCCCGCTCGACGTCGGTCGGCTCACGATTGCAATCCTTGCCGGCGCTCTGCAGCGCCGCGAGCTGGTGGTCGAGATCCTTGGGATCCACGCTCTGGCAGCCCTCGGCGAAGTCGGAGCACTCGGCGACGGACAGCGCGGTCCCCGACACGTAACGGCAATCCGGGTCCTCGGGCCTGTATTTCAGGAACGGCGTGGCCTCGTTGAGGAGGCACGCCGAGTCCGAGGGCACATTCGCCTTCTTGCAGCGCGCGGACGCGATCCGGGCCACCCGGCGCAGCTCCTCGGCGGGATAGATGCGCCCCCGGGGACCCGCAGCGCTCGCCGTCGCGGCGCCCCCGGCCGGCGCCGGCGCGCCCGCCGACGGCACGCCGTCCCCCGGCGCGCGCCTGCCATCCCCCGCGCTCTCCGGCAGCGACGGAGACAGCGGCGACGACGAGGCGCACCCGCAGGCGAGAACCAGGGCAATAGTGTTGAAAAGAATTCCCCCTACCTTCATAGGCGACACATATCACACCTCGCGTCGCGCTCGCAATGCAGAATTCCCGCGCCGAGCGCCGGCACCGAGACGTGGTTCAGCCCGCCATGGCGTCCCTGCGCGAAAATTGCAGTGCGAGCACCCAACGCAGCGAGCCACCCTGTTGCGCTGTCCAGCGATTGCAGCGTTCGTCTCGGTCATCACCCATCACGAGCCGAGGTCCGCGCCGACCCTATCGTCCGGGCGCACAGGCCTCGACCCGACGGGGGGGACGCGCGGCGCCGCAGGGGCCGGGCATCGCGTCAGGGGTTCAGCAGCACGCCGATCCCGCCGGTGAAGCCGAGATCGAGCGAGGCGCGGCTCTCGAGCGTCCCACCTCGCAAGCCGTTGACGCTGGCGAGCCGCATGACGAGCTCCGGGGCCATGTGGAAATAGATGTGCTCCGAAGGCCGGTAGACGAGCCCGACCTCGGCGACGCCGATCCACGCGTTCATCGTGGATCTCTCGCCTGCCGACCAGATCGGGTCGGCGCGGGTGCCGCTGTACCCGAATGCCACGCGCGGCCACAACGTGAAGGGCTCGTTCAGCGCGACGGCGTACCCGACGCGCGGCACGACGGAGAGCGTGAAGGAATCGCCCTTCGCGGATGTCGCCGTGTCGCCCTCGCCGGGCAGGTGGTATTCATGACCGGTGTACGAGAACCCGATCGTGCCGCCGATGGAGACCCCGTCGATCACGAACACGTCGGCGGAGGGCGAGATCCAGGCTGTGCGGGATCTGGCGGAGTACCCGTCCACATCGGCGCTGCGG
>JAICEP010000816.1 GCA_025924095.1 Sorangium sp. | reverse complement strand
TGTGCCACAAGCCTGCCAGGTCGCCACGGCGGCGACGTGAGCGGCGCGCGCCCGCACGGCGCCGCCGCGCCCGGCATGTGCATTGCTCGATGCCCGCCCGGAGTCCAGCGGCCCCTTGGCGGCGCTGTCCGGGAACCCGGCCGCCGTCACGCCGCGCACAGGAGAGGTCCCGGGTCATGGCATCCATTCGCGGCGTAATTTTTGATGTCGACGGCACCCTGATCGACAGCAACGACGCGCATGCGCGCGCCTGGATCGATGCGCTGGAGGAGTTCGGACACAAGGTCCATTTCGAGGAGGTGCGGCGGCTCATCGGGATGGGCGGCGACAAGCTCCTCCCCAAGGTGACGGGGATCTCCAGCGACAGCCCGGAAGGGAAGCGGATCAGCGGGCGCTGCTCGGAGATCTTCATGAAGCAGCTCCTGCCCGAGCTCCGCGCCTTCCCCGGCACGAAGGAGCTGCTCGAGGAGCTCCACCGCCGCGGCATCAAGATCGTCATCGCGAGCTCGGCCCAGGAGGAGAAGCTCCGCGAGCTCCTCAAGCTCACCGGCGCCGATGGGGTCATCGAGAGCGCCACGTCGTCGAGCGACGCCGAGCAATCCAAGCCGGATCCCGACATCGTGCAAGCGGCGCTCGACGACCTGAAGCTGCCGCCCGGGGAGGTCGTGATGATCGGCGACACGCCCTACGACGTCGAGGCGGCAGCGCGGGCCGGCCTGCGCACGATCGGCTTCCGCTCGGGCGGCTGGACCGACAGCGGGCTCGCGGGAGCCATCGCCGTGTACGACGGTCCAGCCGACCTCCTGGCGCACCTGGAGACGTCGCCCCTCGCCGGGGGCGCCTGAGGCGCGAGCACCGCGCCCCAGGCCGAGGAGACCCCGCGACAGCGCACCGTGGTGCGAGGCGCCCGGCCGCGCTCCACCCCACCGCAGCCCGCTATCGCTCGCCGCCCGCGATGTGCGCGAACAGCACCTCGGGAGCGATCGGCTTGATCAGGTGGGCATCGCACCCGGCCTCCCTGGATCTGCGCAGATCGTCCTGCTGCCCGTACCCCGTGAACGCGACGATCCTCAGGGCCCCGGCGCCCGCCTCGCCCCGCATCCTCCGGGCGACCTCGTAGCCGTCCATCTTCGGCAGGCCGATGTCGAGCAGGACCACCTCGGGCACGAAGCTGCGCGCCGCCTCCAGCGCTTCAGGACCGTCGTGGGCCAGCGCGGTCACGTGGCCCGCCTGCTCCAGGAGGAGGGCGAGGGCGAGCGCATGGTCGCGGTTGTCGTCCACGACGAGGATCCGGCGCGCGAGCGCGCCCGCGACCGGCCCGGGCGCCCCCTCGGGCTCGCCCAGCGGCTCCGCGGCGGGCAGGCGCACCGTGAACTCGCTGCCGCGGCCCTCGCCCTCGCTCGCGGCCGACACCGAGCCGCTGTGCATCTCGACGAGCCGCTTCACCAGCGTGAGCCCGATGCCGAGCCCACCGCGCGCGCGGTCGAGCGTCGGGTGCGCCTGCTCGAACAGGTCGAACACGCGCGGCAGCATCTCCTCCGGAATGCCGTAGCCCGTGTCCTTCACCCGGACGACGACCTCCGCCCCCTCCGGGCGCGCGGTGAGCCAGATCCGCCCGCCCTCGCGGGTGTACTTCGCGGCGTTCGTGAGCAGGTTGACGATCACCTGCTCCAGGCGCGCGGTGTCGCCGAACACCGAGAGCGGCCGCGGCCCCACGTCGAGCGTGAGCTCGTGCTTGGAGGCGTCGATCAGCGGCGCGGCCGCCGCCACCGCCTGGTAAACGACATGGCCGAGATCGAGCGGCTCCTGCTTCAGCGTGATCTTGCCGCGGGTGATCCGCGAGACGTCGAGCAGATCGTCGACCATGCGGCCGAGCTGGCTCAGCTGCCTCTGCATGACCGCCTGCGCCCACGCCCGCCGCGGCTCGGGCACCGAGGGCATCTGCGAGACGCGGAGCGCGAACTGGATGGCCGAGAGCGGGTTCCGGAGCTCGTGCGCCAGCATCGCGAGGAACTCGTCCTTGCGGCGATCGGCGTCCAGGAGCGCCTGCTCGGCCTGCTTGCGCGCGGTGATGTCGCTGCAGGAGACCGCCACGCCGTCGCCGACCTTCACCACCATGTTGCGGACCCACATGCGGTGCCCGTCGGCCGTGTACCCGACCTCGATGTCGTGCGGCTCGCCGGTCTCGACCACCCGCACGTAGAGCGGGAACAGGTCCGTCCGCTGGTCGGGCAGCACGTCGAGGAGCCGCCAGCCGACGAACGCCTCCACGGGCCTGCGGAGGAGCCGGCCGGCGGCGGGGTTCGCGAACTCGAACACGAAGTCGGCGACGCGGCCCCCCTCGTCGCGCGCCGCGCGCAGCACGAAGAACGCGTCGAGCGAGAGCTCCTGGGCCGCGCGGAAGCGCTCCTCGCTGCGGCGCAGCGCCTCCTCCGCCTGCTTGCGCTCGGTGATGTCGTCGATCACGCCGACCGCGCGCACCGCGTTGCCGCGCTCGTCCCTGAACACCGCGCCGCGAACCACGACCCACCGGATGGCGCCGTCCTTCCGGACGAACCGCTTCTCGCTGCGCCACTCGCGATCCGCGCCGCCGCCGACCGCCTGGTGGTAGATGGCGAGATCCCGCGAGCGATCATCAGGGTGCGTGAGGTCGACGAAGGTGCGCTCGAGGAGCTCCGCCTCGGAGTAGCCCGTCAGCGCGCAAAACTCCGGGCTGACGGCGAGGATCCTCCCCGTCGGCGGCTCCCCGGTGGCGACGGCCACGCCCGCGATCTCGAGCGTGTGGTGAAGGTCGCGCTCGCTCAACAGCTCCGCGGAAGCCCGGTCGAGCTCGCGTCGAGGGCCGCCGTCGCCGGAGCTCCCTGCCCCGGACATCGATGGATTCTCCGCGCGTTTCCGCTCTTCTCGAGTCGCTGTCACCCGCCCTCCCCCGGCGACACCCCGCCGGACCGCCGAACGGCGTGCCGGCGGTCCGGCGCGCGTCGCGGCCATCGTAGACCAAACGGCGCGCCGCTGACAGCTGCCGAAACGAGCCGGCTCGGCCCGCCACGGCAGCGCCGGCGCTGCGGCGGCTCGCCGTGGGCCGGAGTCGCCTCTCGCCTGCGCGCGCGTCCACTTCCGCTCGATACAGCGCCTGTCGACAGCGGTGATCGGCGCTGCGCAGGAAGCGGGGAGGCGGGGAGAAAGCTCAATGATCTTCCCATCTTCTCACCTTGACGGAGGCGCCC
>JAICEP010000815.1 GCA_025924095.1 Sorangium sp. | reverse complement strand
GCCGAGGAGATCGTCGCGACGCTGCGCCACGATCTGCGCAATTGCGTCGGGACGATCCGCAACGCGGCGTTCTTCCTCAGGCGCAAGGTCGCCCGGGAGCAGGTCTTCCAGGACGATCCACGGGTGGAGCAGTTCCTCCACGTGATCGACGAGGAAGCGATCGCGGCGAGCGCGCTCGTCGACGGCGTCGTCGACGCGAAGGCGCACCTCCGGCGGGAGCCGGTGGGCGCGAGCGCCCTCGAGTGCGTCCGCCTGGCCGCGGCGTGCGCGCGCATCGCCGATCCGGGGACGCGCGTCGACGTCGACGCGACGGACGGGCGGGTCGAGGTCGATCCCGCCGCGTTGTCCCAGGCGGTGCGGTGCCTCGTGGAGAACGCGGCGGAGGCGATGACCGGCGGCGGGGTGGTCGCGCTGCGCGGGAGCGTGGTCGGCGCGCGCTACCGCATCGAGGTCGGCGACACAGGGGCCGGCGTGCCCGAGGCGGAGCGCGAGGCGATCACGCGCCCATTCTACACCACCAAGCCCGGCCGCCTCGGCCTCGGGCTCAACATCGCCGGGCGCGTGGCGCGCCGCTATTTCGGGACGCTCACCCTCGGCAGCGCCGCGCCCTGCGGCACGCGGGCCTGCATCGAGCTGCCCCTCGCGGCCACGCCCGAGCCGCCCACCGCCGGCCCCGCGGAGCCGCCGCCGTGACGGCGGGCGCGGCGGAGGCGCCGTGATGAGCATCCGGACCGCCCTCGCGCTGATCTTCGCCGTGGCCGCGGCGGTCGTCCTGCTCGCCACCGGCGCGCTCACCGTGACGTCCGCCCGGCTTTCGCTGCTCCAGCGGCGCTCCGAGCTGTCGTACGAGGCGCTCACCCGCCACATCACGCTCGCCAACCACGCCGGCCGCGCCATGCGGGAAGCCGCGGAGATCTCCCTCGGCGGCGGCGACACCGAGGAGCTCCGCCACCTGACCGAGGTCGTCGCGCGGGATCTCTCCGCGGTGGAGGCGCTCGAGCGGGCGTGGGTCGAGGACCCGCGCCTGCGCGAGGAGCCGGGCGAGGCCCAGGAAAAGGACGAGCGCCTGCGAAAGATGCGCGCGAGCCTCGCGAAGATCGCCGGGGACGTCGGCGAGGTGTCCCGCATGGCGAGCGCCGGGGAGCGGCTGGCCGCCCACCGGCGGTTCGTGGAGCGCCCCGAGGCCGAGTACGAGCGCGGGTTCGTGCCCCACATCGACGCGGCCATCCGCGACGCGCGGCGCGACGTCGCGCGGAACGCCGCGGCGGCGGGCCGCGCGAGCGCGAGGATCAGGATCGCGAGCGTGGCCCTGATGACGGCGGCGCTCCTGCTCCTCGTCGTGCTCCTCGGCGGCCTCCTGCGCTCGATGGCGCGGGGGTTCAGCGCGCTCGCCGAGTGCTCGCGGCGCATCGCCGGAGGCGACCTCGACCACCGCGTGCCCGACCTGGGAAAGCACGAGTTCGGGCGCATCGGCGCCGCGCTCCGCCACATGGCCGAGAGCCTGCGCGAGGCCCAGGAGTCGCGGCTGCGCGTCGAGCGGCTCGCCGCGATAGGGCAGCTCGCGGCGAGCGTCGGCCACGAGCTCCGCAATCCGCTCGGCGCCGTCAGGAACGCGGCTTACTACCTCACGAAGCGCCTCGCCGGCACCGAGCTCGGCGCCGATCCGCGCGTCGCCCAGTTCCTCGGCCTCATGGAGAAGGAGCTCCTCGCGTGCACCAGGATCATCGGCGATCTCCTGGACTTCGCGCGCGAGCGCAGGCTCTGCCGCTCCGCGTGCCCGCTCGCGCCCCTCGTGGACGACGCGATCTCGGTCGTCCAGGCGCCCGCGCACGTGCGCCTCGTGAACCAGGTGCCCGCCGCGCTGCCCGTGCCGAGCCTCGACAAGGACCAGTTTCGCCAGGTGCTCGTGAACCTGATCCAGAACGCGGCCGAGGCGATCCCGGCCGGGCGCGAGGGGCGTGTGCTCGTGTCCGTGACGGTGTGCGACGACGCGCTGAACCTGTCGGTGGCCGACAACGGGGCCGGGATCGAGAAAGCGCACCTCGCGAAGATCTTCGAGCCGCTCTTCAGCACGAAGCTGAAGGGGACGGGCCTCGGGCTCGCCATTACCGCCGGCATCGTCCGGATGCACGGCGGCACGATCGCCGTGGAGAGCGAGCTCGGCGCAGGGACGACGTTCACCCTCCGGCTGCCGCGCGCGGCGGCGCCCGAGGTACACTCCACGCAGCCCGCGTGACAGGGGAAGGGGACAGCCGTCGATGCAAGCGACAAGACGGGTGCTCGTGGTGGATGACGAGGAGGGGATGCGCGCCACGGTCGCCGCGAACCTCGAGCTCGAAGGGTACGAGGTCGTCGAGGCGCGGGACGGCGCGCACGCGCTCGACCTCGTGCGGCAGCAGCGCTTCGCGCTCGTGCTGAGCGACGTGAAGATGCCCGGCCTCAACGGGGTCGAGACGTTCCGGGAGCTCCGGCGGATCCAGCCGGATCTCACGGTGGTGCTGATGACCGCGTTCGCGATCGAGCAGCTCATCGAGGAGGGCATCGGCGAGGGGGTTTACGCGGTCATCTACAAGCCGTTCTCGATGGATCACCTCATGCGGATCGTGGCGCGGGCGCTCGGGTCGCGCGGCGTGCTGGTGGTGGACGATCTCCCCGATGTGGCGGAGTCGATCGTGGCGGGGCTGAAGGCGGCGGGGCTGCGCGCCGAGGCCGTGTACGACGGGCACACGGCGATCCAGCGCGCGCGCGACGAGGCGGTCGACGTGTGCGTGCTCGACCTGGCGATGCCCTCCCTGGACGGCGTGAAGACGTACGAGCAGCTCCGGCGGATGAGCCGGCAGATCACGGTGATCGCGATGACCGGCCACGCGGCGCCCGAGATGATCCACGCGTTCACGAGCCGGGGCGGGTACGCCTGCCTGCGCAAGCCGTTCGGCGTGCGCGAGCTGATGCACACGATCGCGCGCGCCCGGAGCGATCCTGGGACATGCTGAGGGCCGCGGGACATCGCCCGGCGCGGCGGAGGCGGGCGCCGCGCCGCGCCCGGCCGGGAGCGCGCCGGCCGCGTCGGCGCCGGGGGGCGGCATGCGCCTGACGGTGCTGCTCGTTGACGACGACGCGTCGACGCGGCTCGTGCTCGCGACGCTGCTCGAGGACGAGGGCTTCCAGGTCGACCTGGCGGCCTCGTTCGCCGAGGCCAGCCGGAAGCTCGCGGCGGAGGGCGCGGCGTACG
>JAICEP010000814.1 GCA_025924095.1 Sorangium sp. | reverse complement strand
CTTGGAGAGCAGCTTGAGCACGACCGCGGACAGCAGCGGGGGAATCGACGGGACGACCGTGCTCGGCGGGAGAGGCTTCTGCGCGATGTGGCAATAGACCCACGCGACGGGATCGCCGGCCTGGAACGGTAGGGTGCCCGTCAGCATCTCGTAGAAGACGACGCCCAGGGAGTAGAGATCGGTCCGCTCGTCGATCCAGCGGTTCATTCGGCCCGTCTGCTCCGGGGCCATGTAGGCCAGGGTCCCCTCGATGAGCCCCACGTGCTCGAGGTGCTGGCGCTCGCGGGGTATCCGGGACGCAATCCCCAGGTCGGTGATCTTCACCTCGCCGGTGGCGGGGTTGAGGAGCACGTTCTGAGGCTTGATGTCCTTGTGGACGACGTCGTGCCGATGCAGCTCGGCGAGCGCCTCGACCAGGCGGATGGCGAGGGGGAAGAAGCGCTCGAGCGGCATCGGCCCTTTCTGGAGCCGATCGAGCGAAACGCCGCCGAAATCCTCCAGGACCAGCGCCGGCTGATCGCCGAGCATCTCGAGCCCATAGGGCATGACGATGGCCGTGGTGTCGAGCGCCCGAGCGACCTCGTACTCGTGGCGCAGCCGCTCGGTGGCGCGAGGGCTCGCGTGATCGCGCCGGAGGACCTTGAGCACCACGGTACGGCCGTCGTCCTCGCGTACACCCCGGTAGAGAAGGGTGTCTGAACCCTCGTAGAGGACCTCGATAATGGCGTAACGGGACGAAGACGCGTGATCGGACGAGACGGAATTGGTGCCCACTGGAGCTCTGATGCGGGTGATACGCGACACATGCTGCCATGGTCGGCAAGCGTCGCCAGCGCTTTGAGCGGGCGAGGCGCCGGACATCCTCCGTTCTCCGCGAACCCCGAGCGCGCGCCACGCCCACACCGGGGCCACCCTGTCGAAGATACCGGGTCAGCTCTTCGGAGGGAGGAGGTGCGGGTCCAAGCGGGATTTCTGACACGCGGAACCAGCGCTCGCTGGAGCGACAGGAAACTCGACGCACCGGCGGCGCCCGTCGCCGTCAACCGGCGTCGGCGATCGGCGCCTCGGGCACGGGCACCTGCGTCTCCGGCCGCCGCTCGCACGCGTCGTTGCCGACGCCGACGCCGTAGCGGTAGATGAGCTCTCCTCCGAGCCAGCCGCTCGCGCCCGCGAGGCCGAACCCCGCGGTCGACAGCGCGATCCCGAGGGGCCGCAGCCCGATCGCTCGGGAGGCGAGCGAGGCGCCGTACAGGCCGGCGATCGCCAGGTTCATCGCGCCGTGGACGAAGCCGATCCGCTTCGCCGAGCCGAGGGTGGTGCTCCAGTCGGCGAGCCCGGCGAAGGCGGCCACGAGCGCCCCGCCGAGGCCGATGGCCGCTGTCGCGTCCGCCCCCCGATGCAGCCGCCGCCCGCGGCCGATGCCGGCAAGGTCGAGCACGAGCGCGCAGGACCACGCGCCGATGGGGATGGTCACAAGCACCGGATGCAGCGGGTGCCCGAGGAACTTGCCGTGGAGCACCTTCGCGACCGTGGGCGCTCGCCTCAGGACGGACCGAATGCCGCGCTGAAGCGGGTCGGCCATCCGGTCGATCCAGTCCTGCTCTTCGATTCCGCTCAAGACCGCGGTTCTGATCATGTCCCCTCCTCAAAGGCGCGTGATTGCGCGCATTTTCAGCCCATGGCGCCCGCCCCGCCGACCGTCCAGCGGTGAACCCCTGACCGGATCCCGAGCAATCGGCGGACCCCTCGGAAGCGGCTCGGGCGTTCCCATCCCCTGCGTGGTGCGTGCCTGTGCGACGCGCGAGCAGGCCAGCGCACTTCGCTTCTGCAATGGTGGATTGCTGAAATTTCAGGTTCGAAAGCCGCAGCCGTCTCATCTGGAATGAAATACGTTCAGATCGCGAACAGCAGAGATGGCACGGACGGTGCTCTATGTCCGGGCAGCGCTGCCGGCGCGGCCTTCCCCCCCCCCGAGGCCCCGGCGGCGCTTTTTTTTGCCTCGTTTCGGGCCTGCACGGGCGCACCGTGCGCGCGCGTGCCGTGGTTCCTCGTCCCGGGCGGCGTTCTCTGGTATCTCGCCCGTGCCGCGCCGCGCGCGGCCTTCCCCGGAGCGATGCCCCTCCTCGCCGATGTTGCGGTGCCCGTCCCGCTCTCGCAGGCCTTCACCTACGAGGTCCCTGCCGCGCTCGCCGGCGAGGTGCGACCGGGGGCGCGGGTGCTCTGCGAGTTCCACCGGCGCAAGCTGATCGGCGTCGTGCTCGCCGTGAGCGAGCGCAGCGCGGCCATCGATCCGTCGAAGATCAAGCCGCTGGCGGCGCTCGTCGACGCGCGCCCGGCGCTGCCGGCCGAGCTGCTCTCGTTCCTGCAGGTGCTCGCCTCCTACTACTTCGCGCCGATCGGGGAGGTGCTCCGCCTCGCGCTGCCGGCGATCGAGCGCGAGCAGGTGCGGGCGCTCAAGGCGCAGGGCGAGCTCGGCGGCATGCTCGACCTCGGCCGGGCCAAGCAGGTGGGCGGCCGCAAGGTCGCCTACGCCAGGGCGACGGATGTCGTCGAGGAGCCCGGCACGCTCCGCGGGCAGGCCGCGGCCGTGCTCGCGCTGCTCCGGGCGACCGGCGAGCAGCCGGTCGCGCGGATCGAGGAGCGCTTCGGCAACGCGCGCAGCGCCCTGAAGAAGCTCGCCGAGCGCGACCTCGTCGCCCTCGACGAGCGCGAGCCGCCGCGCGACCCGTTCTTCCGCCTCCCCGAGGAGCGCGACGTGCCCCCCGAGCTCAACGCCGCGCAGGCCGAGGCCGCGGCGCGCATCGACGCGGCGCTCGCGGCGCTGTCCGCGTCCGGGGAAGGGGAGGCGCGCGCGGCCGCCCCGCCCGAGCCGCAGCCCGCCGGGCAGGAGGCGCGGCCCGCCGGGCAGGAGGCGCGGCCCGCCGGGCCGAGCGCGTTCCTCCTCTTCGGCGTGACCGGCTCCGGCAAGACCGAGGTGTACCTGCGCGCCATCAACAGCTGCCTCGAGCGGGGCCGCGGCGCGCTCGTGATGGTGCCCGAGATCGCCCTCACCCCGCAGCTCGTCGCGCGCTTCCGCGCCCGCTTCGGCGACGAGCTCGCGGTGCTGCACAGCGGCCTCAGCGACGCCGACCGCCACGCGATGTGGGCGAGCCTCCACGGCGGCAAGGTGCGCGTCGCCATCGGGGCGCGCTCGGCCCTGTTCGCGCCGGTGCCGGACCTCGGCCTCATCCTCGTCGACG
>JAICEP010000813.1 GCA_025924095.1 Sorangium sp. | reverse complement strand
GTGGGTGCCCTCGTCGCGCTCGTGTGGTCGCAGCGGGGGAGCCCGGGCGGGGACGCAGAGCCGCCGTCCAGCGGGTCCGCGGTGGAGGCCGAGCCGCGCCCAGCCGAGAACGCCGGGGCAGAGCCGGAGCCACCCGGCGGCGCGGGCTCGCCCGGTGCGGGCGCGCAGCCCGCTCCGTCCGGCGATGCGGTCCCGGCGATCGCGCCGTCCGCGCCCGTGCCCACGCCGCCGCCCGCGCCCACGCCGAGCGCGTCCGCGACCGGGGCGCCGTCGAGCGCGACCGCGGCCTCCGCGAGGCCCGCCGCGGGGGGCAAGGCGCGACCGCCCGCGACCGCGCCGGTGAAGACGCCGCCCGCGTCGACGCCGGCGCCCGCGCCGACGCCGGCAGAGGACCCGTACAACCGGAGACGTTGAGGTCGCACGGATGGGTAGATTGAGCTCGCGTAGACGATTCCCGGCCGAGGTGCTCGCCCTGGGAGGGGCCGCGCTCCTCGCCTGCCCCGACGCCTCGGCGCAGGCGCGCGATCCCGCGGCGGCGGAGGCGCTGTTCGACGCCGGCAGGGCGGCGCTCCAGGCGAAGGACTACGAGACCGCGTGCCCGAAGTTCCGGGAGAGCTACGAGCTCGATCCGGCGCCCGGGGCGCTGCTCAACCTCGGCGACTGCGAGGAGAAGCGCGGCAAGATCGCGACCGCATGGTCGATCTTCCGGCAGCTCGCGCGCGACCTGCCGGCGAACGACGACCGGCGCCCCATCGCGCAGGCGCGCGCCGCCGCGCTGGAGGGCCGCGTGCCGAGGCTCACCATCCGGCTCGCGCCCGGCGCGCCGGTGGACACCGCCGTGCGGCGCTCGGGGATCCCGGTCGGCGCGGGCTCGCTGGGCGCGCCGTTGCCCGTGGACCCGGGCGAGGTCCAGGTGACGGCGACGGCGCCGGGCCGGAAGCAGAAGACGTTCACGGCGCAGCTCGCCGAGGGCGCCCAGGCCGAGCTGGTCGTGGCGCCGGAGGAGCCCGCGGCCGGCGGCGCGAGCGCAGGGCCCGCGCTCCCCCCGAAGGAGGGCTCGCAAGGAACGGGGAGCTCGACCTGGCGAACGGCCGGCTGGATCGGCGCCGGCGTCGGCGCGGTCGGGATCGGCGTCGGCGCCGCGTTCGGGCTGCGCGCGCTCGGGAAGAAGGGCGACGCCGAGGCCTACTGCAACGAGGCCAATGTCTGCGGGGAACAGGGGATCCGGCTGCAGGAGCAGGGCGCGACCGCAGGGACGATCTCGACGGTCGCGTTCCTCGTCGGGGCGGCGGCGCTGGGCGCCGGCGCGGTGCTCATCTTCACGGCGCCTTCCCCGGCGCAGGCGGCGTCGGCCCCCAGGGCGATGGTGGGCGTGGTGCCGGGAGGCGCCGTGGCGAAGGTGATCTTTTGACGGCGGCCGCACGCGCCGCGCCACGGGAGGCGGGAAGATGACGCGCGATCTCATGAGCACTCGACCCCTGTTCTGCGCCGGGCTGCTCGTCGTCGCGGCCACAGGGGGCTGCAACGCGATCATCGGGCTCGAGGTCGGCGAGCTGGACTCATCGTCCGGCAGCGCGGGCGCGACGTCGGCGAGCGTGTCCGCGGGCGGCGCGGGCGGCGGCGGCCATGGCGGGGGTGGCGGCGGCGAGGGTGGCAGCGGCGGCGGGGGTGGCGGCGGCGGGGAGGAGGCGCTCTGCAGCCATGTCCGCGAGGGGGCTGTCCGCGCGCCGTCGAGCGCGTGGGGACGGCTGTCGGGCCTGTCGGTCGCCGGCATCGCGGCGCTGGACGGCGCGGTGACGGCGATCGTCAACGAAAGCCGAGGGGTCGCCAGTGCGTCCGACAAGGTCGGGTTCTCGGTCGCGAGGTGGGACCCGTCCGGGACCCTCGACGGCGCGTACGGGATGCGGACCGGCGACCTGCCCGGCAGCGTCTGGCCCGAGCACCTCCTCGTCCTCTCGGACGTCGCCTACGTGACCGGGTCGTCGGATGCGCCGTTCACCTTGCTCACGCCCGATGGCGGGTGCTCGGTCGGCGCGCACGCCGATACCGGGCGTAAACCGAGCTTTCTGGCGGCGCTCGACGAGCTGGGCAAATGCAAATGGATCTGGAGCGTCGATGCCGAGCTCAACACCTCCCCCATCGCTCTGGCAGCGACGCCCAAGCGGGTCGTGTTCGCTGTCTCGGTGTCGGGAGCGGCGCGCGCGAGCACCGGCGATTGCATCCTCGGGACCGGCGACGAGCGCGGGTCCACGGAGCTCGTGGGGCTTGACCCGGACGGCATGTGCATCTGGAATCTCGCGTTCGAGACCACCGCGACCGTGCGCGTCGAAGAGCTCGTCGCCGCCCCGGAGACCGGGGAGGTGCTCGTCGTCGGCGACTACGATGCGCCGGAGGGGGCGATCAAGATCCAGACGAAAGAGCTCCCCGCCACGCCGGATCGCGACCTGTTCGTGGCGCGCGTCCAGCTCGAGGACGGCGAGGTGACGGAGGTCATCCCGCTCAGGGCCCCTGGAAGCCAGTCGGCGGCGCGACACGGGGCCGCGCTGCTCCCGGGCGGCGACGTCGTGATCTCCGGGACGTACACCGGGCCGTCCTTCAGCTTCCAGGACGACTGCCCGCTCCTGCCGGAGGCGGGGAATACGGAGAACACCTTCGTCGCGCGCGTCTCGAAGGGTGGAGTGGTCTGGAGCCGTGGATTCGGCGACGCCGCGGCAGATCAGATGGCCGTCAGCCTCGAAGTGGACAGCGACGGCTCGATCTACGTGGCGGGGACGCTCGAGGGCGAGATCCCTCTGGGGCCCGGCGAGAGGCTCGCGGCCGAGGCGGATCACCTGTCGAGCTATCTGATCGTGCTCAGTCCGGGCGGCAACGTCCTCTCGGCCACCACGCTCGCGGGGGCCGGCACCGTGGCTGTCTGGTCGGTCGCGCCGGGCGCGACGCTCGGCGATCCGCTCACCATCGCGGGTGAGCTGACGGACACGTCCCCTCTCGTGCCCATCGACGACCATCCCATCCAGGCGCCGGGAGAAGGGTTCATCGCTCGGTTGAAGGGCATGCCGTGACCGCCGCGCGCGGCCTCGAGCGCGCGCCCGGCGAACAGCCCACGACATTTCCACACGACACCGCAGAGCCTGCCACGGTGCGGCGCGGCGCATAATCCAGCCGCCGGTTGACGCCGGTGGGATCGGCAGCTTCCATTCATGCATGCGCTCGCTTTACCGATGTTTCCACCTGGCTCTCCC
>JAICEP010000812.1 GCA_025924095.1 Sorangium sp. | reverse complement strand
GAGCGAGGCGGCGCTGGTCCGTCGGTTCGCAAGGGCACTCAGACTTCCTCGGGTTCGCAGCTCTCCGAAAAGGTGTCCAGGAACTCGGGCTTGAGGAACTGGAGGAAGTGCCGCGCCAGGTCGAGCTGCCGGCGCAGCTCCTCGAACGAGATGAACCGGCACATCTCGCGCATGGGAGGGGAGAGCCGGGCGAACGTCGGCCGGTTGACCTCCTGGACGACCTTGTCGCGGCGTTCGCTCGGGGCGACGATGTAGAGCGGGATGTTCAGGTTCGGCTGCATCGTGATCAGGTCCGACATCCGAAGCAGGCCGGAGAAGATCGACGTCGTGCTCTCGATCTCGAACGCCGCCTGGATCGAGTTGCCCTTCAGCCAGAGCACGTCGATGACCTCGATGGTCCGCGTCGTGACCTCGGCGAGGGCGCTCCTGAGAGCTCCTTGATGAACCTGTCCCGCTCATCGCGATCGACCGTCTGCTCCACCTGAGACGGGTGCAGGATCATCCTTTCCGTCGATTGCGATCTAGGACGCGTCGGGCGGCGCGGGCGCCTCCGGCACCGCCCTCTTCTTCTTCACCCTGGCCGCGGCGGCGCGGGGGATATGGAGCTCGTCCAGATAGCCGAACACCTGGGCATCGAGGTCGGGCGGCAGCTTCGAATTGTGCTCGACCTCGTCCGTGAGGCCGGCCCGAAGGCGGGAGAGGAGGCCTATCGTGGCGGCGCGGAGCGCACCCGCGCCCTTGCGCGAGGTCTCCTTCACGTCCGCGCGATCGCTGAGCATGGAGTGGAGCCGCTCGCCGGCGTCGAGGAAGCCGCTGATCCAGTCATGGAGCGTCTCCCCGTCGGTGACAGGGAAGCGCTCCAGATCGGCCTTGTGCTGCTTGAGGATCTTCTTGCGCTCGATGGCCGCCCTGGCCTCGTCCGCGTAGCTCGCCTTGAGCTCGGACAGCGCAGGGATGAACGCGCGGCGGATCCGCGTCGCCGCAGCGACGCTCTCCGGCGAGATCTGCGGGTGCCGGAGGTACGCCTCGGTCAGGTGCCAGATCGCCTTGCCGAAGCTGTCATGCTCCACGTCGGTCTCCTCAAGCTCCGCCGCGAGCGCCTTCCCTCCGATCACGACGGGCGGAAGCGCCGAGATCTCCTCCAGCTTCCTCGCGAGCATCGGCTCGTAGGTCTTGCCGGAGCTGGAGCGCAGGAGCGCCGATTTACGCTTGTCGAGCAGGTCGGTGAGTCCGAGCTTCAGATCGGACAGCGTGAGTGATTGCATCCGGCCGAGGATAGCCACGCCGGCGGGGGCGTCGAGCTGACCCGACCGTCGGAAGTGTGCCCCTCGGGTGAGCTGACCGCGAGATGGCATGGCACCCGCGGCCCCACGAGGAGCCCAGAGGCCCTCGCCGGCATGCCGGAGCCCCACCGGCGAGGCGAGGAGGTGGCCACGAGCCTCCCTCGTGCCCCGGCGGCGAGGCGAACAGGTCGCGGCGAGCCTCCTGGCGCCTCGGCGGCGAGACGAGCATGCAGCGAGGAGCATGCCGGAGCCCCAGCGGCGAGGCGTGGTGGTTGCCTCGAGCAGCCCTGATGCCCCGCCGGCGAGGCGTGGTGGTTGCCTCGAGCAGCCCTGATGCCCCGCCGGCGAGGCGCGGTGGTTGCCTCGAGCAGCCCTGATCCCCAGCGGCGAGGCGCGGTGGTTGCCTCGAGCAGCCCCGGAGGCCCACCTCCCCCGTGTGATAGCCTCGCAGGCGCGCATGGACCCGTACCGATCCTTCGGCGCCCCCGGCGCCGCGCCCCAGGCGCCGCCCCCAGGTCCCGTGGCGGACATGGTGCAGCAGTTCGCCGACCCGTACGCCTTCCTCCGCGAGCTCGTGCAGAACGGCATGGACGCCGGCGCGCGGAAGATCGCCGTGCGCATCGAGACGCTGCCCGACGCGTGCGCCACCTCGGTCGCCGACGACGGGTGCGGCATGAGCCGCGAGGACATCGAGGGACCGCTGCTCACCCTCTTCAGCTCGTCCAAGGAAGGCGACCCCAGCAAGATCGGCAAATACGGCGTCGGCTTCGTCTCGGTGCTCGCCATCCAGCCGGAAAAGGTCGACGTGGAGACGTGGCGCGACGGACAGGCATGGCGCCTCCGGCTGCGCAGCGACACGAGCTACGAGCTCGAGGACGCCGGCCCGCGCGAGGGCAGCGGCACCCGGGTGACCCTCATCCAGCGGCTCAGCCGGGAAGCGTTCGTGGAACACGCTCGCCGCACCCAGGCAGCGCTCCGCCGCTGGTGCCGCCACGCCAGGTGCGAGATCGCCCTCAGCATCGCCGACCACGAAGGCAACGCTCGGGTAAGCGTCGAGCGCATCGATACCCCGCTGTCCGTCGCAGCGCCCGTCTCCGTGACCGCCGTCGAGGAGGAGACGACCTTCGTGGTCGGCCCCTCCGCCGGCGCTCAGCACCTCGCACAGCCGAGAGGCGGCGCGCCCGCCGCGGAGCACGGCCAGAGCTTCGCCGGCTTCTACAACGGCGGCCTCACCCTGTTCGAGACCACAGACGAGCTCTTCAGCGGGCTCTCGGGCGTGCGGTTCAAGGTGATGAGCCCGCACCTCCAGCACACCCTGAGCCGCGACAACGTGCGCCGCGAAGACGCCTTCTGGGAAGCGCTCGCCCGCGTGCGCGAGCTCGTCAAAGGGCCGCTCCGGCGCGAGCTCGCCGCGCGCCTGCCGCAGGCCGCAGCAGGCGCCGCCGACGGCGAGGGCGCCGCCGCCGCGTACGCGGCGATGCTCGAGGCGGCGCTGTCGCCGCCGACCGCGCTCGATCCGGACGAGATCCCGTTCCCGCTCGCGAGCGCCGTCGCGGGCGACCGGATTCGCGCCGGCCTGCGGGCGCTCGCGCGAGGGCGCGAGCCGCTGCTCGTCGCCGAGCGGCCCGGCGCGCTGACCGAGGCCATGGCGCAGGACGGCCTGCCCGTCGTGCTGTGCAACCACCCCGCCACCGTCGCGCTGCTCAAGCGGTGCTTCCCGATGGCGCGCATCGAGGAGGCGCGCGCGGCCTACCTGCGCGTGCGCGAGGAGCCGGAGAGCGCCCGCGCGGCCGACGCGCCGCTGCTCCAGGTGGTCGCCGACGCGCTCGCCCGCGCCCGGCACGGGGTCGCCCGGGTGAGCCTCTGCCGGATCGAGGGCGCCCTCCGCGAGCGCGGCGGGATCCTCCTGCTCGCAGGCAACGGGCGCGGCGCGCCCGAGCCGAGCTGCCACGCCGCGCG
>JAICEP010000811.1 GCA_025924095.1 Sorangium sp. | reverse complement strand
CCGCTCTCGGCGGAAAGCGGGTCGTGTTCCCGATACCCATCGACCGGAAGGTGTTTCTCGATGTGATGCACCGGCTCGTCACCGAGCGCCATCTTCGGCCCATCATCGACAGTACCGTTACCCTGGACGCGGTCCAGGAGGCCTATGCCTAGTGTGCTGGCGTCGCCGGCCCTCTCTGGTGCAGGATCCGACCATGGGCAAGCCTGCGCTCGACCTCTCCAAGCTCACCGCCGACGAGAAGCTCGACCTGATCGATGACCTCTGGCGTAGCCTCTCTTCGGACGATCTTCCCCTGAGCTCCGAGCTTCGCGCTGAGCTCGATCGCCGCCTGGATCGCCTCGAGCTCGAAGGCCCCATCGGTGCCTCCTGGGAGGACGTCCGTGCCGAGATGACCACCGGCGAGTCGTGAGCCGCGTTGTCTTCCTCGCCGAGGCTCGCACCGAAGCCATCGAGACCTTCCGCTGGTACGAGGAGCAGCGGTCTGGGCTCGGCGCCGCCCAACAACCGGCGCCGACCGACGGTGCCGAGCGATTCGCGCGCGTGCCCGCCGCAAGGCCGCGAAGCGTGGCTCAGCGGATCGGGCCGGCGACCCTCGACGGCGAGGCGGGGGCCGCGCCGGCGGCCGGCTCGAGCGGCGCGCAGCCGTCGGCGGCGAAGGGGCCGATCGCCGGCTCGCCCTTGACGAACGCCGAGACGCGGCGCATCCGCTCGGCGAACGCCGCCTCGGTCTCGGCGCGCCGCGGGTCGGCGGCGAGCGGGACGGTCCCGAGGCCCTCGCTGCGCACCGGGCAGATCTCGGCGAGGGGCGGGGCGCCCCGCCGCAGGCGCAGGCGCGCGAGCATCGCGAGCTCGGGCGCGGGGCCGGTCCTCTTCACCTTCATGATGAAGTTGCCGAGGCTGTAGAAGATGGGCCGGCCGCGGCGGAGCTCGATGCCCTGGAGCACGTGCGGGTGATGGCCGACGAAGGCGTCGGCGCCCGCGTCGATGGCGGCGCCGGCGAGCGCGCGCGCCTGGGGCAGCGGGGTGTCCAGGTACTCGGTGCCGCCGTGGTAGCTCACGACGACCGCGTCCACGCCGGGCTGCTTGCGCGCGGCGCGCACCGCGGCGGCGAGCCCGTCCCGCTCCGCGGCCGCGACGAACTCCCGCCCCGGGTGCTGCCAGAGCGAGCCCTGGTTCCAGATGCCGGTCACGGCGAGCAGCGCCACGCGGAAGCCGCGGCGCTCGATGATGGCCGGCGCGTACGCCTGGAGCCGCGTCCGGCCGGCGCCCACGTAGGCGACGCCCACGCGCTCCAGGTGGCCGAGCGTCTCGAGGAACGCGCTCTTGCCGTAGTCCCACATGTGGTTGTTCGCGAGCGACACAACGCTGATACCGGCGCGCGCGAGCACGTCCGCGCCGGCCGGCGGGCCCGTGAACACGAGCGGCTGGAGCCGGTGCTGGGTCTCCCCGCCCTGGTCGCTGAGCTGGTTCTCGAGGTTGACGAAGCGCACGTCGGCGGAGGCGAGCAGCGCCGCGACCGGGGCGAACGGATCGTGCGCCGGGTTGCGGAGCAGCTCCTGGCCGAGCGCCTTGCCGAGGCAGACATCGCCGCCCGCGAGGAGCGTGATCGCGTCGGCCGGCGCGGCCGGCGCGGCCGGCGCGGCGGGGACGGCGTGCGATGCGGCGGCGGCGGGCGTGTCGCGGGGCGCCGCGGAGGCGTCGCGGCGCGCAGCCGGCGCGACGGCGGGCGGTGGGGCGAGCCCGGCGCCGACGTTCGCGGGCTGCTCGCAGCCGATCTGCGCGGCCGCGGCGCACATCGCGAGGAAGAAAGGGGCGGGGCGCATCTCGAGCGGCTTCTCGGCGCGCATTATCCACCGGGGCACCGCCGCATCCAAGAATCCCGATCGGGCAGACCTGTCCGATCCCCCAGCGGCGTTGACCTCCGCACCCGAGCGCCGCCTGTCGCTCGACGTGAATGCCTTGAACGCCAGGAGGACCGAGGCGGCGCGGCCGCGCGCGGGGCGCGGCGCGGCCGGGAGAGCTGCCCGAGGCGCTAGAAGAGCTTCTTCGCGAGCCCGAGCGCGCCCTGCTTCCAGGGGACGCGGTGCGTGATCCCCGACTGGGACGCGAAGCTGTCACGGTGGCTGCTGTACCACTCGAGGTTCCGGAGCAACGCGTCCTTGTTGGAGTACTTCGGCGTGAAGCCGAGCTTCTCCTCCGCCTTGTCGATCGACACGAACGAATCCTTCGAGGCGGTCTCGTAAACCCACTTGTACAGCGGCGACACCTTGAGCGCCTCCAGCGCCCGGAGGGACAGGATCGCGGGCGCGGCGGGCAGCGGGATGATCCGCTTCCCGAAGCCTGCTCGATCGAGCACGGCCTGGTAGTCCTCCTTCATCGTGGTGAACTCCTTCGCGCCGATGTTGAACGTGTCGTTCACCGCGGACGCGTCGAGCGTCAGGCAGCGGTAGATCGCCTCGCAGAGATCCTCGACGTCGAGGAGCTGATAGCGGTTGTTGCCGTCGCCGATCATCGGGAAGTTGTGCCCGTCGAGCGCCCAGTCGTAGAGCAGCGCAAAGACGCCGAGCCGCTCTGGCCCGATGAACGACTTCGGTCGAAGGATGGAGGTCACGAGCCCCCGGGCGCGCGCCTCGAGGCACACCATCTCCGCCTGGATCTTCGCCTGCCCGTACGGCCCCACGCCCACGAGGCGATCGGTCTCCACGAGGGGGTGATGATCGGGGATGCCATAGACCGCCGTCGAGGAGATATGGACCGCGCGCTTCACGCCGAGCCGGAGGGCCGTATCCATGACCGTCCGGGTCCCCTCCACGTCCGTCGTGTGGATCTCGTCGGGCGTGTAGAGCGGCAGGGCCGCGGCCGTGTGGACGACGAGGTCGGCGCCCGTCATCGCCGCTTCCACCGCGCGACCGTCGCGGATATCCCCCTGCGCGGCGACCACCCGGTCCTTCTCCGGATAGTCGAAGGGAAGGACGTCGAACGACACGACCCCGAACCCGCGATCGAGCAGGTAGCGTACGAGGTTGATCCCCAAGAAGCCCGAACCGCCCGTGATGAAGACCTTCTGCTGTGCCATCGAGGACTGTAACTCCCTTCAATGCGTGTGTTTCACGAGGCTCCGGCGCGTCCGGCGCTCCGGATCATGACCGTTGACGCGCGCGCGGCGCCGGCGCCGCGCTCGCCGTGTGCATGGGTCTGCGTCGCGCTACAACCCGAGCACGTAGGCGAAGATGAGCGGCGCCACGAT
>JAICEP010000810.1 GCA_025924095.1 Sorangium sp. | reverse complement strand
TCACGCCGGGCTGCTCGATGCCCACGACCACGTTCTCCGGATAGATGTTCGCCCCGAAGTACGACACCGTGAAATCCGAGCGCCCGAACACGTAGACGAACGGCAGCTCGCGGGCCCCGCGCTCCCCGTCGAGCTCCCGCCGCGGATCGAAGCCGAAGCCGGAGAGCGCCGCCATCAGGTCCGCGTGCGCGTAGACGCCCCCGCTGTCGAGGATCGCATAACGGACGAGCGGGATGCCGTTCTCGCCCGAGAAGAGGAGCATCCCCTCGCGCTGCTCGAAGAACCGCACCGCCGGGTCGTACTGCACGAGCGTGGGGAGCCGGTCCTGCCCGAAGAGGGCGCGCGCGGCGTCCGGCCTCCCGGCGAGGAACCTGCGGATCGCGATGCTGAGCGGCGTCTCGTTGCCCAGCACGCCCGCGTCCGCCGTCCCGTACAGCGACGCCGAATCGTAGCAGGGCGACGTCGACCCGACGCGCTCGCCGACAAGGCTCCGCCACTCCTCGCTGAACACCTCGCCGGCCATCACGAGCTTGATCCGGAGAGGCGCCCAGTCGATCCCGCGCGCCCGCCCCGTGTCGATCACGTCCTTCAGGAAGGGCGGATATCCGAGCAGGACCACCTGTTCGAACGCCGGCCCCAGATCCAGGACGACACGGAAGATCTCGTCCGGGTTGTTGCCCGGCGTGACGACCGTGATCGGATACCCCTTCGCCGCTAGGTGACGGCAGCACGCGGCGGTGTACATCCCGCCGACCCACGAGCCGAGCGCGAAGCACACGACCGCGAGCGTGCGGCGCGCGTCGGCCCGGAAGCTGTCGTGAAACACCTGCTCGAAGCGCCGGGCGACCGGGAGCTCGTCCGTGACGAAACGCGGCCAGAACGTCGGCTTGCCCGTCGAGCCCGACGAGACGGCGACCATGTCGCAGGACTCGACGCGCCCGCCCCGGCACAGGTCCGCGATCGGATGCCGGAGCACGTAGTTCTGCTTCGTGATCACCGGGAGCGCCGCGAAGTCCGCGGGGGTCCGGACAGCCGCCGGATCCACGCCGTGCTCGTCGAGGAAGCGGCGATACGCAGGGACGGTCGCGGCGACCTCGTGGAACAGCGAGAGCGCGCCGGCCGCCGGATCGACCTCGCGATGCCGCGACAGCGCCGCGTCGAGCGGCGTGCTCAGGAAGGCGTCGATGGCCGCCAAGACCCGCATGGGTTGCACATCCTGCATCGCGAGATCTCCACTCCTTCGGACGTTTCACGGCGAGGCGCGCGGGCGGCGCACGACCTCCCGGCCCTCCCGCCTCCCGCGGGCTCAGCTTACCTCCTATCTCACGTTGCGCCGGCGTTCCCCGCCCCCGCCCCGGCGGCGAGCGACACCTCCTCGGCGCGCCGCTCGTAGCCCGGCGGCGGCTCGGACGGCGGGTTCGCGAGCAGCGACGTGATCACCGTCTCCAGCCAGCGCCGGAGCGGCGTGTGCTGGAAGCCGAGCTCCGCCCTGGCCTTCGCGGGATCCAGCTCCGACATCCAGCGGTCGCTGAACGGCGACATCGCGACCGGGTCGATGCCGCGGGCCCGGAGCGCGGCCGAGGAGATCGGCGCGAGGCGCGCCGGTGCGCCGAGCAGCTCGGCGACGAGCGCGAGCAGCTCCGAGAGCGTCGGCGCCTCCTCCATGCAGAGGTTGTACGCCTCGCCGAAGGTCGACGGCACGAGGAGCAGCTTCGCGATCGCCCTCACGACGTCGCCGCTGTACACGTGCCGCACGCGGTGCCTGCCGCCGTCCGGGACGAGCAGCGGGCCGGCGTCGAGCACGCGCGCGATGTAGCGCTCGAGGCGGCGGTGGGGGTCGCGCTCCCCGTTCACCATCGGGAGGCGCAGCACGGTCGCGGGGAAGCCATCGTCCCGCCAGGCGGCCGCGAGCACCGCCTCGGCGCCGCGCTTGTCCATGCCGTAGGCCCACGCCGCGCGATCTTCCTCGCCCGCGGGCTCCGGGAGCAGCGGGCCGTCGTAGTCGCGCTCGCGCGACGGCCGCGGGCACCCCTCGCGGACGAGGTACACCGAGCCGGTGCTGATCATCACGTAGTGGCCGACGCGCCCGCCGCCGAGCGCCAGGGCCGCCGCGCGGCCGTCCGCGGCCGTGTACGTGGTGAAGTCCACCGCGGCGTCGAACTCGCGGCCTCCGAGCGCCTGCGCGAGATCGTCGGCCGCGCGGTCGCAGCGGACCCGCGCGACGCGATCGCCGAACAGGTCGGGCGTCGCGCCGCGGTTCAGGAGGGTGACCTGGTGGCCCGCCGCGAGCAGGCGATAGACCAGGAAATGACCCATGAATCGAGTGCCGCCGAGCACGAGGACGCGCATGCGCGGCAACCTATCACCGCCGCTCGCAAGGATCGCTCCTGAGGAGCGGCACGATCGCGGCGCGGGCGGACGCCGGGCGGCCTCTCGCGCGAGCCGGGATCAGGCCGCGCCCCGGTCGTGCTAGATAGCGGGCCGTGCCGTTCTCCCACATCCTTGGCCAGGACACCGCGGTCGGCACGCTCGTGCGCGCGCTCGAGGCGGGTCGCGTGCACCACGCCTACCGCTTCGAGGGCCCGCCCGGCGTCGGCAAGGAGCTCGCGGCCGTCGCGCTCTCGCAGGCGCTCGTCTGCACCGGGGGCGACCCGCTCGGCTGCGGCCGCTGCGACGCGTGCCGGCGCGCGGCCGGGCGCGCCGCGGGGCGCCCCGCCTCGCCGCTGCACCCCGACGTGCAGATCGTGGCGAAGAACTTCTACCCCGCCGCCGTCATCGGCCGGAGCCGCGACGAGCTGACCGAGATCTCGGTCGACCAGGTCCGCGCCATCGTGCTCGCGCACGCCGCCTACACGCCGCACGAGGGGCGCGCGCGGGTGTTCATCGTCCGCGACGCCGAGGACCTCAGCGTCGGCGCCGCGAACGCGTTCCTCAAGACGCTCGAGGAGCCGCGGCCGGGCACCCACTTCATCCTGCTCACCTCGCGCGGCGATCGCCTGCTCAACACGATCCGCTCGCGCACGCTGCCCGTGCGCTTCGCCCCGCTCTCCGAGCCGATCATCCGCGGCATCCTCCGCGATCACGGCGTGCCCGAGGCGCGCCACGACCTCGCCGTGGAGCTCGCCGCGGGCAGCGCCTCCACGGCGCTCGAGCTCGCGGACGAGGAGCAGACCGCCTCGCGCGACGCCTTCGTGAAGAGCGCCCTCGCGGCCGCGGCCGCCCGGGACCTCGGTCCCGCCGTCGCGTTC
>JAICEP010000809.1 GCA_025924095.1 Sorangium sp. | reverse complement strand
GCCCGATCAGGCGGTTCATCCCCGAGAAGAAGTGGAAGTCGCTGCGGGCGAACCTCACCACGTTCCTGCCCCCTTCGCGCAGGTACGAGAGGGCCTGATCGAAGGCCGGGACGACGCGCCCGATGGCGCTCGGGAGCTTCGGCGACGCGTCGAGCGTGACCGTGCGGCTCGTGTAGTCGACGTGGAGCGTGTTCTTCGTGCCGTAGACGCGGAGGAAGTGCCCGGGCGGCCGCGCGTGCGACGAGAAGGTCCCGTAGGCGCTGACGCGCGCGCCCTGCACCGTGACGCGGAGCTCGTCGAGCATGTCGTCGCGCGCGTCGCCATACCGCTTCTCGCGGAGCGCGTAGGCCGTCGCGGTGACCTTCGGCTGCTCGTCGTCCACGAACTCGACGATCTTGTTCAGCAGGTGATCGATGTTGTTGTGGAACAGCTTGCCCGGCAGGCGATGGACCCAGTGCGTGCCGTCGCCGAGGAGCGCCGTGCCGAAGGGGCCGGAGAGGTTGTAGCCGAAGCAGCTCTCCACGTGGACGGGGTCGCCCAGCACGCCGTCGCCGATGAGCCTCCGCATCTCGATGGCGGGCGGATCAAACTGGTACTCCCAGCCGAGGGTCATCTTCTTCCCGGCCGCGGTGCAGAGCTCGATGAGGCGCCGCACGTCCGAGAGGTTGAGCGCAATCGGCTTCTCCACGTAGACGTGGGCGCCCGCCTCGATGGCCCGCCGCGCGAGGAACAGGTGCGACTGCGGAGGCGTGGTGATGTGGACGACATCGGGCTTCTCGACGTCGAGCATCCGGTCGAACGAGTCGTAGTGGCTCGGGATGCCGTAGCGCACCGCGATCTGCTCGGCCATCAGGAGCTCTAGGTCGCATACGGCGACGACCCGGGCCCGCTCCGGCATCTTCTGGATCTCTTCTATGTGGCCGTCGGCGATCTTGCCGCAGCCGACGATCGCGATTTTGAGGGTCATGGGGCGGCGGAGCGTACCGCAACGGGGCCGGCGAGAGCTAGGCTCTCGGGCACCTCGCCGCGCGCGGGCGGCGCCTCGCCTCGCCTCGCCTCGCCGCGCGCGGGCGGCGCCGGGCGACTCGCTCCGGGCCCGGGGCGGCCGCGGCGGCGCGGCGGACGGAGGATCCCGCGCGTCGCCCTGCCGCTCGCGGCGCTCCTGCGTGGACGAGCCTGGTGACGGTCGCGACGGCCTCGGGTAGGCTGCGCGGCGCATCATAAAGAAGGGTGGTGATCCGTGCGCGTGCTTCATGTTCTTCATACGTCGTTGCCTGTCATTGCGGGGTACACGATCCGCAGCGACTACATCGTCAAGCATCAGGCCGAGCACGGGATGCGTCCGGCGGTGGTGACCTCGGGGCAGCAGGGGTCCGGGGACGCGCTGAAGGAGGAGATCGGCGGCATCTCGTACTGGCGGACGCGCGAGCCTTCCGGCAAGAAGCTGCCGCTCCTCCGCGAGCTCTCGCTCGTGCGGGCGCTGGAGGCGCGCGTCGAGGACGCGATTCGGGAGTTTCAGCCCGACGTCGTGCACGCGCACTCGCCGATGCTCGTCGGGCTGCCGGCGCTCGCGGCGGCGCGCCGCTTCGGGCTGCCGCTCGTCTACGAGGTGCGCGACCTCTGGGAGAACGCCTCCGTCGACCGGGGCAAGTTCGCCGAGGACTCGGTGCCCTACAAGATCGCGGCCGGCCTCGAGACGGTGGTGTACAGGTACGCTGACGCGACGGTGACGATCTGCGAGAGCCTGAGGAACGCGGTCGCGCCGCGGGTGCGCAGCACGGACGCGCTCCACGTGGTGGGCAACGGCGTCGACGCGGACAAGTTCGCGCCGCGGGAGGCCCCGCCCGGCGCCTGGGAGCGCTTCGGGCTCGCCGGGAAGAGGCTCATCGGGTATGTCGGCACCTTCCAGCCGTACGAGGGGCTCCAGACGCTCATCGCGTCGATCGGCGACATCGCCCGGGAGATCCCGGACGCGCACGTCGTGATCACGGGGGCCGGCGGCCAGGAGATGGAGCTCAAGGCGTTCGCCCGCGAGCGAGGCGTGGAGTCGAAGGTGACGTTCACGGGGCGGGTGCCGCACGACGAGGTGTTCAACATCTACGCGATGGCGAGCCTGCTCGTTTATCCGCGCATCCGGACCCGGACGACCGCGCTCACGACACCGCTGAAGCCCCTCGAGGCGATGGCCATGGCCCGGCCCGTGATGGTCAGCGACGTGCCGGCGATGGGCGAGCTCGTGCGCTATGGCGAGACCGGGTTCGTCTTCAAGGCGGGCGACAGCGCCGACCTCACGAGGCGGTGCGTCGAGGCGCTCAAGGACCCGGAGCGCCTCGATCGCGTCGGCAAGAACGCGCGGGAGTGGATCCTGAAGGAGCGGCAATGGCCCACGCTGCTCTCGCAGTACCAGGCCATCTACGAGCAGGCGATCGCCGCGCGGCGCGGACAGGGCAAGTCGCCCGTCGGCGAGGCGCGCGCGGCGTGAACGGCCGCGCGCGACAGGGAGCAGGCGCCCGGCAGGCACGGCTCCGGGCGCGCTCCCTGCGCGCGTGAGGCTCCGGAGAGCGCGCCGCGCGCGCGCGCGGCGCGATCCCGAGGCTCTCCGGCGCGCGGCGCGATCCCGAGGCTCTCCGGCGCGCGGCGCGATCCCGAGGCTCGCCCCGCGCGATCCGGGGTATGATTCCGCGGCCCCATCCCGCCCCTTCGGGAACTGGCAGGAGGTCCCTCAACGTGTTCGAGATCAAAGTCGACCGGATCCACGCCATCGTGGATTTCCTCCTCGAGGGGCGTGTCCGCCTCGAAGAGATGCAGAACTTCGTCAGCGAGCTGAGGAAGGCGTGCGAGGGCCTCCAGGGGCGGGAGATCAAGATCAAGGCCGATGTCCGGGGCTTCCGGCCGATGTCCCCCGATGTGGCGGAGAAGATCCGCGCCGTCCAGGAGTTCGGCCTGGAGCTCGGGGTGATGCGCGTGGCCGAGATCATCGAGAGCGACATCGTCGCGCTCCAGCTCAACCGCGTGGCGCGCGAGAGCGGCACGGACAAGGTCCTCCGCCGCTTCTGGGACGAGGACGCGGCCCACGAGTGGCTCCTCCACGGAGATCCGGAATAACGCCAGAGCGCGGGCGCCGCGGCGCTAGAACAGGGGGGCCGGGTCGCACGGGTGCGGCGGCCGATACCGCGCGAGGAGCTCGGCCACGGCGTCGAGCGGCAGGGCGGGGGCGTGGTGGCCGCTGTGGCCGGTCGTGTCGACGCCGGCGCACATGGCGTTGAGGAT
>JAICEP010000808.1 GCA_025924095.1 Sorangium sp. | reverse complement strand
GTCGGTGATGGGCCTCGTCCTCGCGGCTGGGGTGACCCTGCTCGTGGCGGCATGTGATCGAGAAGAGAGGGCGCTCGGGACGACGCGCCCCCCGGAAGGCGCCCAGGCCGAACAGCGGATGGCGGTGGCCAGCGCGGTCGACAGCATCGTGACGGCGCGGTGCGATCGCGAGACGCGGTGCAACAACGTCGGCACAGGCCGGGCGTATGCGAGCAAGGACGCCTGCGCCACAAGGATCCGAGCCGAGTGGCGCGACGAGCTCAACTTCACCGAGTGCCCGGGCGGTATCGATTCCAAGGAGCTGAACGAATGTCTTCAGGAGATCCGCAACGACGACTGCAACAATCCGTTCGACACCCTCGGCCGGATCGTCGCGTGCCGATCGAGTGACCTCTGCCGAGCCACTCCATAGCTCCGGTTACTCGCGTGGAGGCGAGCAGAGCACATTCGTGGTCGTCGCTCGAGGAATTGTTTTGACCTCAAACAATGGACGAGCTAGACATGCTGTCATGAGCCTGTCCTTCTCCGGGCCGAAGGGGTGGATCGAGCAGCGCTGGATCGTGTACGCGTTGATGCGCGACAGCATCCAGCACCACCTCGAGGACGGACGGCCGAGCGAGGAGTTCGAGGCGGTCCACGGCGCGGCCGGGGCGCTCGGCGGGCAGCGCGTGATGCTCCCGGCGCGCAAGCTCCACGAGGAGCTCAGGCGGGCGCGGGCCGCGCTCTCGGGCCGCCCGATCGACGCGCTGGCGATCAGCGGCCGGACCCGCGCGGTCATCAGCCTGCGCTGGCCGCCTCCGGACCGGCGCGAGACGATGCTCGTCAGGGACTGGGGCGACTCGGTGCCGCTGCTCGGCGCGCCGGGCGGCGACAGCCTCGACGATGTCTTCGGCCACCTGCTCGACGGCCTCCTGCGCATCACGGAGGGAGCCTCCGAGTCGGATCGCGTCGAGGTCATGGACCTGTAAGCGCAGGCTCACTGGATCCGCAGGTCGATCGTCATGTCCTTGCCGCCCCGCTGGACGGCGATCGCGAGGTTGTTCGCCGAGCGCAGCCGGGCATAGGCCTGGAGCGCACTCTGCGGGTCGGTCAGATCGAAGCCGTTGATCGACCGGATCGTGTCCCCCTTGCGCAGGCCGACCGCGGGCAGCAGCGAGCCGGCCGTGACGCGCGTGAGGCGAACGCCGATCACCCGCTCTCCCTCCCGGACGGGGGCGATCCGCGCGGAGCGCATGAGCTCGCCCTGCTTCTCCAGGACCAGATCGATCGCCGTCCGGTCGACGATGAACTCGGTGTCGCTCACCTTCCGGATCTTCGACGCGATCTCGGCCGGGAGCGCGCCGCGCTTCGGCGGCTTCGACGGCTGCGACGGCTTCGGCGCAGCGCGGGGCGCAGGCGTGCGCCGGTTGTCGCCGATGCGGACCTGACAGCGCGCCCCCGGCTCGGCGAGCCACACGCGATCCCAGCCGATCGCGAGGACGGAGCGGCCCTCGACCGGATCGCCCGCCCGGCGGAGGAGCGGCTCCCCTCGCCCGGCCGCGATCGTGGCGAAGGACCAGGAGGGATCCTCCGAGGCGGCGATCAAGAGGACGCGCGCGTCCTCGCAGATCGGATCCAGCAGCGGATCTCCGTAGGTGACGGCGTCTCCGTCCTCCTCCGCTTCCGGAGGCCTCGGCGTGAGGGGCCCCGTCCTCGAGTCGAACGGGTTCCGCGCGAGGATGGCCGCCGCGCTTGTCGTGTGATCGCCGGCCTCCACGACGGGCCGCGGCGGCGGCGGCGGCGGCCGCGACCGAGCTCCGGGCAACCCGGAGAGCAACGCTTCCTCCACGAGGTGCGAGATCCCGGAAGCCTGCTGGTACGCAGCCGTCATGACCATGCCGCCGAGGAGCACCGGGAAAGTTCGCTTGATGAGGAGTTCCGGGATCACCGTCGCCTTCCAGATCGAGTGTCCACGCGAGCGCCGGTGCACTCCGCGATCCGCCAGCAGCCATGGATATCGTTGGATCGCGGGAGCCCGCGCGGGCGTTCCTTGCGCGCAGCGGCCCTCGCGCGAGCGCAGCCTGCCCGCGGTGGAGCAGCATCCGTGCCCAGGTGGCTTGGGAGTTGCTGCCAGGTAGCGCATGACGAAAAGGACAGGGTCCGCACGGATCCCCCGCCCCATCGCCTTCCTCGCCACGCTCGCCACGTTCGCCGCGCTCGCCGCCACCGCCGGTCTACTGGCCGCGAGCGCCGCGAGCGCCGCGGGCTGCGCTCCGGGGCCGCAGAACACGCCCTGTTCCAGCGATGCCGAGTGCCGGGGCCGCGACGACGATCTCGCGTATTGCATCAGCTCCACGTGCGTCGAGTGCCTCTCGAGCTCGATCTGCGGCGCCGGGAACGAGTGCGCCGACGGGCGATGCGTGCTCCGGTGCCGGGACGCGCGCGACTGCCGATCCGACCAGCTCTGCCGCGACGGCACCTGCGAGGCCCGATGAGGTGCGACATGGTGTCGCATCTGGGACAATGGATCGCATGAACGCGCGAAGCCAAGAGGGGCGGAGCACGATGGGGCTGACGCTCCAGCTCTGGCTCATGCTCCTCGTGCCGATCGTCCTGGCCGTGACGCTCTACGGGGCCGCGATCCACACGAGCCGGCACCGGTTCCTCCGCAGCCAGGCGGCCGCCGAGCTGCGCCACCACGCGAGCCTCGTCGAGGCGGCGATCGGCGGGGCCGTGGAGCGCGGCCAGGTCGAGCTGCTCAAGCACCGGATCGAGCGGCTCGCGCAGGCCGACCGCATCCTCGGGATCGCGGCGTTCGACGCGGCCGGGGTGCCGATCCTCGTGACGGATCCGATCGCCGGCGAGGCGGCGGCGCTCGCGGCGCTCGCGCGGAGGGCGCTCGCGACGGGCGCCGAGATCGAGGTGGAGCAGACGCTCGGCGGGGCGCCGGCGCTCGTGCGCACCGTCACGTTCTCGCAGCGCGGGCTGTCGGTCGTCGCCGTGGTCGTCCGGGAGCTCCGCTACCTGGACGCGTTCGCGCGCAGCTCGAACCGCGGGCTGGCGCTCGCGGGCGCCGCGCTCCTCGCCGCGACGGCGCTGATCGCCGCGTTCGCGAGCCGGGCGACGGTGGGGCGGCCGGCCGGCGCGATCGTGGCCGGCGTCGAGCGGGTGGCGCGCGGGGAGCTCGGGGTGACGGTGCCCGAGGGGGGCGCCGAGGAGCTCCGGCGGCTCGCGCGGGCGTTCAACGCGATGACCGCCTCGCTCGCCGAGGCGCGCGCCCACCTGGAGCAGGAGCAG
>JAICEP010000807.1 GCA_025924095.1 Sorangium sp. | reverse complement strand
CTGCTCGGCGATCTCGGCTCCTTCCATTCGGCCGAGATCAGGTACGTGTTTGGCAACCCGGGGCAGCTCGTGCCAGCGCCGCTGACCGAGGACGAGCTCGGGATGTCGCAGGCGATCATGGGGTACTGGTCGCGCCACGCGGAGAGCGGGGACCCGAACGGCGGAGACGCCGTCGAATGGCCGAACTACGATGCGGAGACGGACGAGAACATCGTCCTCGCCATGTCCCTCTCTCAGGAGGCCGGGCTGAAGAAGGACCTTTGCGACGCGTGGGACACCTTCGCCACGGCGGCTCCCTGAGGGGGTCTGATCCCCGGGCAGGGCCATGATGTCCTGCCGCCGTGCGGTCGCGCTCGCGCTCCAGCACGACTGCGGAAAGTTGCCCTGCACCAGCAGAAAAACCGCCATGGCGCCAAGGCCACCCATGACGAGAGGGGACCCTCCCGCCATCCCCCTATTTTCCTGATTTCTTCGCGCCCTTGGCGTCATGGCGGTTCCCCTCCCGGCCCGACTTCCCGCAGTAGAGCTAAGTACCTGTAGACATTGTGCTATCCTCGTCCCCGTGCTCTCCTCCTACGACCTCGCCGCCATCATGGCCCGCCTCGAAGGGCGCGAGGCCGGGCCCGACGTGGTCACGCAGGAGCGTCAGGCCGCGGTCGCCGCGATCCTGCAAGCGCCGGCGGGGCCTCCGGGAGCGGCGCTCGAGCGGGCGGGGAGCCGGGAGCCCGGGGAGGCCGAGCTCCTCCTGATCCGCCGGGCCGAGCACCCGGCCGATCCGTGGTCGGGGCACATGGCGCTCCCGGGCGGGCGGCGCGAACCGTCGGACGAGAGCCTGCTCGCCACCGCGATCCGCGAGACGCGCGAGGAGGTGGGGATCGACCTTACGGCGCACGGCACCCTGCTCGCGCGCCTGCCCGACATCCCCGCGGTCGCGCGCGGGCGGCGCGTCGGGATGATCATCGCCCCGTTCGTCTTCGCGCTGCGCTCCACGCCGGATCTCGCCCTGAGCAACGAGGTGGCCGAGGCGCTCTGGACGCCGCTCGGCCCGCTCGCGCGCGGCGAGCGCGCCTCGAGCTATGCGTACACGCACGAGGGGAACGTCCGCCAGCTCCCGTGCCTGCGCGTGGACGAGCGGGTCGTCTGGGGGCTGACCTACCTCATGCTGGAGCAGCTCTTCGACGTGCTCCACCGGTGAGCCGCCGGCCCGGGCGCTCGCCCCGGCCCATCGCCGGCGCGGGCCGGCTCGGACGAGGCGCGCCGCTGGCCGAGCTCCGGTTCACCGGGTCATCGGCTCCACGCTCGCCCCTCCCCTCGGGGCGTGAGCATTCCCCTCAGAACCCGCCCTCGATCGCGATCCCCGGCTGCGTGATGGGCCCGATCGTCTGCGGCGTGCACCCGCTGTCGTCGCAGCTCACGTCGAACACCTCCTTCGCGAGGGTCGCGTTCTGCACGTCGAGCACGAGGCCGAGGTAGCTCCGCGCGCTCAGGGCCCAGCGCTTCGACAGGCGCGCGTCGAGCCGGTAGAACGGATGGATGCGATCCGGGTGCTCGCGCGGCGGGCGGCCCGGCGCGGCCTCGTCGGCGGGGAAGCCGGTGTAGAAGACGTGGCGGATCCCGGCGCGCCAGCCCTTGCCGAGGTCGTAGAGCAGCGCGACGTGCGCGACGTGCGTCCGGTCGTAGGCGGAAGGGATCGTCACCTTGCCGCGCGTGCGCGTGGAGCGCGACAGCGTGTACGACGCCAGGAAGAACATGTTGCGCCGCAGCGCCCCGCGCGCGCCGAGCTCCAGGCCGTAGGTGTCGCCGAGGCTCCGCGTCAGGAAGCGCTCCGTGCTGAGGTTCGTGCCGCGCCCGGTGCCGATCGGATCGCTCAGGCCGAAGATCACCTGTCGAAATACCGTGGTATTAAAATTGACCGGACCCACGTTGACCTCGACGCCGAAGCTCGACTGCAGGCTGCGCTGGAGGCCCCCCGGGATGCCGCCGATCTGGAGCGCCGGCAGCGGGGCGAGGCCTGGCAGCTGCGAGGCGACGCCGAAGGCGGGGATGAGCCGCACGTGCTCGCCGATGCCGAAGCGGCCGACGATCCTCGGGTCCACGGCGACGGCGCTCCGGCCGAGCGAGGTGTAGTGGTCCACGCGCACGCCGGGCGTGACGGTCGAGCGCTCGTCGAGCACGAGCAGCGCGTCGGCCCACGCGCCCAGCGCGAGATCGAGCCGGCTGCGGAAGAGCTCGGGGAAGCTCTCGTCGAGCTGGTCGATCCCCTCGGCGGGCTCGTCGTCCGCGCCCTCGGCGGGCTCGTCGTCCGGCGGCGGGCTGGGGCGCGGGATCACCTTGTAGCGGTCGACCGCGGCGTCGATCCCGGCCCGCAGGAGCGCGCGCCCCCCGAGGATGGGCCGGGCCAGGCTGAGCCGCGCGTTGAGCTTCCAGGCCTGCGCGCTCTCCACGCCGACCCCGCGCGACTGGTCGAGCCCGAGGGTGACCGCCGCCCGGACGCGCGCGCCGGAGGCGTCGTCGCGGTCGTATCGCAGGTCCAGGCGGTGGAAGTCGCTGTCGAGCAGGACGTTTGTCGTCTCGGCGCCGCCTTCCTCGTCGACGGTGGCGAGGTAGTCGTACGCGCCGAAGGCGAACAGGGTGAAGCGCTCTTCCGGCCCGAGCCGGTAGGTCATCCGGCCCTGGTAGTCGGCGTAGCCCACGTCGACGCTCGGCACGAGCGCCGAGGTGAGCGCCGCGCCGGCGGCGTAGTGGCCTCCCACGAGGACGTGCGTGTCCCTGTCCATCGGCCCCTCGACCACGCCGCCGAGGTCGACGAACCGGATACTCCCCTCCCCGCGCCAGACGTCGGACGGCGGCGCGCTCTCGGCCTCGATCGCCGCGCCGGCGAGCCGCCCGATGTCCGCGGGATACGGGCCGAGGTGCATCTCGACCCGCTGGACCATGGAGGCCGGGATGACGCTGGGGCCGGCGCCCACGTGGAAGAGGAGCGGGACCTGGATGCCGTTGAAGAAGTAGCCGATGTTCCCGGGGGGCGCGCCGCGGATGTAGTAGTACGGCATGCCGCTCGCGATGCCGGTCACGCCGGGCTGGATCTCGATGGCGCGGTAGGGGTCGCCGAGCGCGCCCGGCAGCTCGCGGATGTCGCGCCTCGAGAGCGAGATGGATCCCGGCGGGGCGCGGCTCCCCTCGACGGTCACCTCGATCCCGACGGGCGCCTCAGCCGGCGCGCCCGCGGCCGCCGCGGGCGCGTCAGCCGGCGCGGGGGCCGCGGGCCGCACGGCCCG
>JAICEP010000806.1 GCA_025924095.1 Sorangium sp. | reverse complement strand
TCGTCGGCGACCGTGATCCTCCGCAGCCGCGCGCCCGACGACGCGTAGAGCCGCCCCCGGGCGAGCGCGCTGCAGATCGCGGCGCGCGACACCTCCCGCGAGAACACCTCGATGAACCCGCGGCCGGGCCCCGCCGGCGGCGCGTTCGACCCGGCCACGAGCTGGTGCATGTCGTCCACCGCGACCCCGACGATCCCCCCTCCGGCCGAACCGCGCGCCGTCAGCACCGTGTCCCACAGCGCCTCGTGCGACGGCCGCGTCGCGTCGCCCGCCGTGTACACGTACGGGTGCCCGCTGTGGATCTCCAGGAGCTCCGCCGCGGGCGCCCCAAGGAGGTCGCCGGCCGAGAGCGCCCAGTCGAAATTCGGATGGTTGATGAGCGCCACGCCGCCCTCCGCCCGCACCCGCCGGATCGCCCAGCTCAGCGCCTCGCCCTTGGTCGGGAAATCGCCGCCGCCGATCGTCGCCCGCGTGCAGAGCGCGTTCACGTGCACAGGCCGCCCCTCGGCCGACATCGTGACCTCCTCGCCCGGGATGACGGTGAAGCGCGACCGCGCCTGGAGCTCCTCGAACATCGCAGGATCGACGCGCCGGTTATGGTCTGTGAGGGCCACGAACGCATACCCGTTGTCGCGGTACCAGCGGACGACCTCGCGCGGCTCGCTGTCCCCGTCGCTCAGCGATGTGTGCGTGTGGAGGTTCCCGCGCTGGAACACCTGCACGTCGAGCGCCTTCTCGAACCGCAAGCGGCCCGGCGGCCCGTCCGGGAGGGCGGCCGAGTCGGAATCGGAAGCGGACGAGGCGCGCACCTTCCAGCAGGCGAACGCGAGGACCGCCGCTGCGCCGATGAAAAGGAGAGCTTTCGAGCGTCCGCGCGTCCTCATAGGGATGGCCAGGACAACAGTATACAGAATGCATCTGCCGCCACCAATTCAATGCGGCGCCTCGACTCCTCGGCTCTCCGGCGCGCCCCTTCCCCGTCCGCCGCTCCCCCACCGAACGTCGCGGCGCCCTCACGCCCGGCTGCCTACGTCCTGCGCGCCGCGCCCCTGGCCGCCGCGCGCCGCTCACCATGGCGGCCGCTCAGCGGCCGTCGTCGTTCTTCCCGAGCCAGCCCTTGCGGCGGTAGTACGTGAGCAGCCCGATGACGCTCGTCAGCATCAGGCACCAGACGAGCGGATAGCCGTAATACCAGTCGAGCTCCGGCATGTTGAACGGCGAGCTCTCGCGGTGGAAATTCATCCCGTAGATGCCCGCGATCGCGGTGACCGGGAGGAAGATCGTCGAGATGATCGTGAGCACCTTCATGATCTCGTTCATCCGGTTCGACATCCCGGAGAGGTGCAGATCCATGAGGCCCGAGCTCAGCTCGCGGTAGGTCTCGATCATGTCCATCAGCTGCACCGCGTGATCGTACGTGTCGCGCAGGTAGAGCCGCGTGTCCTTCGTGATCAGCGGGTTGTCCTCGCGGATCAGCGCGTTCACGAGGTCGCGCTGCGGCCAGATGGCGCGCCGCAGCGTGAGCAGATCCCGCTTCAGGTCGTGGATCGGCTTCGACATCGAGCGCTTCGGGTCCAGGACCTCGACCTCCAGGTCCTCGATGCGCTCGCCGAGCCGCTCGAGCACCGGGAAGAAGCCGTCGACCACCGCGTCGAGCAGCGCGTACGCCAGGTAGTCGGCGCCCCGCTGCCGCACCGCGCTGCGGCCGACGCGGATGCGCTCGCGCACGGCCTCCATCGCGTCCCAGTCGGCCTCTTCCTGGACGGTCAGGACGAAGGTCTTGCCGACGAGGATCGCGAGCTGCTCGGTGCGCAGCTCGCAGCGCTCGGTGACCTGCGCCATCCGCGAGATGATGAGGACGTGCTCGCCCCCGTAGACATCCGCCTTGGGCCGCTGGGGCACGTTGACCATGTCCTCCAGCGCGAGCGGGTGGATCTTGAAGATCTCGCCCAGCCGCTCGAAAGTGGCCTTGTGTCCGAGCCCTCGGACATCGACCCACGTGATGGAGGGCCGGTCGTCCGTGAGGTACGGGATGCACTCGTCGAGGGTCTGGATCTCCTTCTCGGAGACCACCTCGGCGTCGTAGTCGATGACGAAGATCTTCGGCCGCCGCGTGTCCTCGATGAGGAGCGTCCCGGGCGGCGACGCCGGCGGCGGCTCGTGCCCGAGCCGATCGCGCCTGGGCCGCTGCGTCCGGTCGAGGTCGGCCCGCTCCTGGGTCCACGAGGTGCGCATCGGCGGCTCGCTGCTGCGCCGCGAGTCAGGGGGTAGCGTGGTGCTCGTCACGGGGGCGGGATGGTAGACCAAGATCTCCCGGCAGCGAGGGCGCACTGGCGCTCGCTCCGCGGCGCCGCGTGGCGTATGCTGATCGGGCCGCGGAGGGGAACGGGCGCTCGCAGGGCCACCTCGTCCTCCTTGTCCTGCCGGCCGGGGGAGCGCCGCGAGGCGCGTCGGTCTGCGCCTCGCGCCCTTGCCCTTCTGGATGCCCATGGGAACGACCCTCGACATCGCGATCGGCCTCATCAGCGTCTTCTTCCTGCTCAGCGTCCTCTGCTCGGCCATCTACGAGGCGCTCGCCGGCGTCTTCCGGCTGCGCGCCCTCAACCTCGCGCAGAGCATCGAGATCATGCTGGCCGATCGCGCCCTCGACCCGCACGTGCTCCGGTCCCTCGCGGCCCGCGATGCCGCCGCGCACGGGGCCGCCGCCCCGCGCGAGCCTGTCACGACGCGCGTGATCCGCCGCGCGGCCGAGCTCGTGCGCGTCCGGCTGATGCCGGGACCGCCCCCGAGCCCGCTCGCGGCGGCGTTCCGGCAGCACCCGCTGATCAAGGACCTCAAGTACGGCTGGGTGGGGCCGTCCTACATCCCCTCGCACGCCTTCGTGGCCGCGCTCCTCGACACCCTGCGGCACATCGAGTGGCACAACGGCGACGCGCCGTCGCTCCCGCAGGCCGGCGCCGCCGCGCCGTCGCTCCCGCAGGCCGGCGCCGCCGCGCCGTCGCCCCTGCTGGCGAGCGCCGCGGTTGCCCTCCCCGCGCCCGCCGCGCCTGCGCCGGCGGGCGACGCCGCATCCGCGCCTCCGCCTGCGGGCGACGCGGCGTCCCTGTCGCCGGCGAGCGCCGCTGAGCCTTCCCCCCCGCTCGCCGGCGCCGCGCCCGCGCCCACCGGTGCCGCGCCTCTGCCGGGCGGCGGGGCCGCGCTGCCGAGCTGCGACGAGGAGCCCCTCGACGAGCTGAAGGGCCTCATCGAGCGGATGCCCAGGGAGAGCGATCTCCGGCGCGCCCTCGC
>JAICEP010000805.1 GCA_025924095.1 Sorangium sp. | reverse complement strand
TTCCGTCGCGCTCCGGATGCTTCGTTTCCGTGCCGTGTTGCCTGGTTTCCGTGCCGTGTTGCCTGGTTTCCGTGCCGTGTTGCCTGGTTTCCGTGCCGTGTTGCCTGGTTTCCGTGCAGAATAAATTAGTTTCCGTGCAGTGTTGCCTAGTTTTCGTGCCTTATTTCCTAGTTCAAGTGCCGGATGGCTTGGTTTCCGTGCCGGAAGGCCTGGTTTCCGTGCCAAATGGCCTCGTTTCCGTGCCGGAAGGCCTTCCTCCAGGCGCAGCCCCCGCCGCGGGCGCGCCGCCCGCCTCCACCCCCGCAGCGGCGGCACTTCCACCCCTTCTCCCTCCGCGGTTCGCTCCCCCCTCCGCGGTTCGCTCCCCTCCGCGCTCCGCGCCCCGCGCGGCTCGCTTGCGGCGGCGCCTCAAGCCCGGGTATGGACCGAGCCCATGCTCGAAGGGATCGAACGAGAAACGGCGGAGCACAAGGGTGGGCGCGGCGAGCCGGGCGAGCGCGCCCCGGCGGCGGGCGCGGTCCGCCACGACTGGACGGTCGAGCAGGCGGTCGCCTTGCACGATCTTCCGCTCTTCGAGCTGATCGACCGCGCGCGCTCGGTCCACCGCGCCTTCCACGGCGAGCACGAGGTGCAGCTCTGCACCTTACTCAGCGTCAAGACGGGCGGCTGCCCCGAGGACTGCGCCTACTGCCCGCAGTCGAGCCACTACGAGACGGAGGTCGGGGCGGAGCGCATGCTCGACGTCGGCGCGGTCCTCGCGGCCGCGGAGCGCGCCCGCGGCGGCGGCTCGACGCGGTTCTGCATGGGCGCCGCGTGGCGCGAGGTGAAGGACGGCCCCGCCTTCGAGCGCGTCCTCGACATGGTGCGCGGCGTGAAAGCCCTCGGCCTCGAGGCGTGCTGCACCCTCGGCATGCTCACCGACGACCAGGCGCGCCGCCTCAAGGAGGCCGGCCTCGACGCCTACAACCACAACCTCGACACGTCGCGGAAGGCCTACAAGTCCATCGTCTCGACCCGCACGTACGACGAGCGGCTCGTCACGCTGCGGAACGTCCGGCGGGCGGGCATCACCGTCTGCTCGGGCGGGATCATCGGCATGGGCGAGTCGATCGCCGACCGCTGCGAGATGCTCGTCGAGCTCGCGCGCCTCGAGCCGCAGCCGGAGAGCGTGCCGATCAACGCCCTCGTGCGCTCGCCGGGCACGCCGCTGGAGAGCCTGCCGCCCGTCGACCCGATCGAGTTCGTCCGGATGATCGCGGTCGCGCGGCTCATGATGCCCCGCGCGATGGTGCGCCTGTCCGCCGGCCGGACGGAGCTCTCGCGCGAGGCGCAGCTGCTCTGCATGTACGCGGGGGCGAACTCGATCTTCTACGGAGACAAGCTGCTCACCACCCCGAACCCGGGCCCGGACGAGGACCGCGCGCTCATCGAGAAGGCGGGGCTCCAGCCGATGGCGCCTGCCGCGGCTCACGCCGCCCGCCGTTAGCCGGGCCGCCACCGTCGGCCGCGTCGGCCTGCGGGCGCTCCCCGTCGCGCGTCGCGAGGTGCAGCGTCTGCGTCGGGTGCGCGAGCCTCGACCCGGCCGAGCCGACGATCTCCAGGAAGGTGATCAGCATCTCCTGGCGCATGGTCCGGAACTCGCCGAAGTCGCGCGTCTCGAACCAGGCCATCACCTCGACGTCGAGCGACGAGGGGGCGACGCCGATGAAGCGCACGACGACGTCGTCGGGCCAGATGTGCGGGTGCGCTCGCAGCGCGCGCTCGCACCCCTCGATGATCGCGCGGAGCTGCTCGGGGGTGGTCTCGTGCACGAGGCTCAGCAAGCAGGAGAGGCGCATCCGGTCGCGCGCCGTGTACGACTCGATGTGGAGATCGGCCAGCTTGCCGTTCGGGATCGTGACGAGCGTCCGGTCGAGCGTGCGGATCCGGGTCGACCGGAGCCCGATGCTCTCGACCGTGCCGAGGAGCGCGTCGACCCTCACGAAGTCGCCGACCTGGAACGGCTTGTCGATGCCGATCGAGACCGAACCGAAGAGGTTCTCCACCGTCTTCTGCGCGGCGAGGGCGAGCGCGACGCCGCCGATGCCGAGGCCGGCGAGGAGGCTCGCCACCGGGTAGCCGAGCTCCGACAGCACGGCGATCACGCCGATGATCACGATCGAGACCTTCGCGATCCGCCCCATGAGCGGCACGAGCGAGCGCGCCGCGGGGTTGTCGCGCGTCGCGGGGGCGGCGAGCAGGCGGCCGCCGACGGCGTCGATCGCGCAGAGCGCGAACCAGAAGACGGCGACGAAGACGCCGGCGCGCACCACCTTGTCGAGGAACTCCTCGGCCGGCTGGTAGAGCCCGAACCACGGGAGCGCGGCCGCGATGGCGAGGAGCGCCGCCGCGAACGTGAGCGGACCGCGCGTGCCCTCGAGGAGCGCGTCGTCGAGCGTGGACTCCGTTCGCACGACGAGGCGGCGGAGCAAGGCGCGGAGGAGGAAGCTCAGCACCGCGCCGACGAGCCAGGCGGCCAGCGCGAGGACCGGCAAAGCGAGCCACTGCCACCAGAGCAGCTCGCGCGGGCCCGCGCGCAGCAGCGCCGGCGGCAGGTGGTCGCGGAGCCAGCGATCCTCGAGCCGCGCGTACCACTCGCCGACGCGGTCCACGGTCGCGCGCGAGAAGATCCAGCGCACGCCGTCGGGCGTCGCTCGCCGCACCAGGCGCACCGGCTGGGGCCCTGTCCGGGTCGGGATCTTGCCGAGCTCCTCCACGCCGGCCCCGAGGTTGTCCTGCGCGTCCCCCAGCGGGAGCGGCGAGAGCGTCTCCACGTCCAGCCAGATGTGCCGGTCGAGCACCGCCTTGAGCTGCTGCGCGAGCACCACGCCGTCCGCCCTCGGCGGCAGATCGAGGTAGCGCGCGGCCTCGGCGTAGTCGCCCGCGCGGCAAAGCTCGATGAAGCGGCGCATGGAGGCCTGCGGCGAGTCGGGGGCGACCGGGAGCGCCTCGGGATCGACGCCGCCCTCGGCGCTCGCCGGCGGAGGCGCCGAGGGGGCAGGCGGCGGGGCCAGCTCGGCGGCGCTCGCTCCGAGGAGGACGCACCCGAAGACGAGCGAGAAGGCGAACGCAGCGCGGAACCACCACCGCGCCGCCGGCCAGAGGCGGCGCCGTTCCGGCGCGTCGGGAGGATCGTTCCTGAGCATGGGCCCCGGCTATTCCATCGCCCGGCGCGCCTGTCGACCGGGCGTCGCGCGCGTGAGCCGGGTGGCGCGCGTATCGCGCCGCGCGCGACGCGCGGCGCGCGGTGC
>JAICEP010000804.1 GCA_025924095.1 Sorangium sp. | reverse complement strand
GAGGTGCGCTCGAGGCGTCCTGACGGAAGGGCAGCGCCGCGCGCGGCGCGACAGCCTGCATGTCGAGGCGCGTCACGAAGCCCGGCGGCGCCGTTGGAGGCGGGTCCGGGAACGGGGTGGGCGTGACCGTGGGCACTGGCGACGGCATGGCCGGCGGCAGCGGCGACGGCATGGCCGGCGGGAGCGACGACGCGATCGCCGGCCGCACCGGCGCCGGCTCCACGACGCCGCGCCCCGGCGGCGCGACCGCGCCCAGCCTGGCCCACGGCGATCGCGCAGCCGCCTCGCCACCCGCGCCCGCCGCGGGCAGCGGCGTCGCCCGGTCTCGAGGCGCCCCCTGCAACGGGGAGAGGTGCGCCGCAGGCGCCACAGGGATCGGCCCCTCCGGCTTCCGGCGCGCGTGTCGCGCCCTCGCCTCGGCGCGGCCCTTCTGCTCGGCGACGAGCTCCAGGTAACGCTGGCTCGAGCGCAGCTGCCCCCGCGCGGCCCGCGCGGCGAGCCTCGACATCCAGCCCTCCCGCGCCGCCTCCCACGCCTCGACCGAGAGCCCCGCCCCGGCGAGCACCTCGTCCCGCGGCAAGCCCGCCTCGAGCGCCCCGGTGATGGCGGCGAGCTCCTCGAGCGTGATCGATCGGATCGTCCCCTCGCCCTCCATCATGCCTCCCCCAACCTACGCCCCTCTGCCGCTCAGCGGCGCGGCGCCTGCCCCGACCGATCTCGCCGCGCGCCCATCCCCGCTACCTCATCGCCCGCTGAAACTGCGCCATGAGCTCGTCGTCCTCCAGCATCGCCGCGGTCCATCGCTGCTGCGCGCTCAGGTAGTCCTCCAGCGTCAGGTCCAGCCGGCTCAGCACCGTCGCCATGTCGGTGCCCCGCTTCATCGCGCGCGCGGCCTCGAGGAACCGCTCGAACGACAGCTCGCGCTTCGCGCGACCGCGCTGGACCCGGGCGAACGTCTCGGCGAACGCGGCGACGAGCGGCGGCACCCCCACCTCCTCGCCGTCGTCCTCGTCCGCCTCTTCGAGGCGCGCCTGCCAGGCGTCATCGAGCGCCTCCCAGCCGACCTCGTCGAGCCCGTGCTCGGCGAGGAGCGCCGCGCGGTCGGCGCCCGGGTCCGCGAGCCGGGCGGCCAGCGTCGCGTAGACCTCGACGTCCTGCGAAGGATCCTTCATCGCGCGGCCAGGCTACCTCAGCGCGCGGCTTGGGGCCTCCTCCGCGCAGGTGTATCCATGGGGCGTGTCCTTCTCCTACCTGCCTTTCGTCGCGCCCGGCGGTCAGGACGGGCAGCCCTCCGCGCCGGCCAGCATGGACCTGCTCGCCCACGACACGCTCGAGAGCGCGCACGCCGCGCTCCGCCGCGCAGCGCTGTCGCTCGAGCACGACGTCGAGCCCGTCACCGACCTGACCGCGCCCGCGCGCGCCCTGGAGCGGGCCCTCGGCGCGATCTACGACGCCTTCGACGGCCGCGCCGATCGCATCGCGGCCGTGCGTGACGCCATGGCGGAAATTGACCTCGTTGCTGCCGCCGTCGGCGGGGCAGCGGGGCTCGACGCGGGCCTCGCGGCGGTGGGCGAGCGGCTCCGGAGCGCGCGGGGCTGGCTCGAGCGCGCCGAGGCGCGGCTCGCCACCGTGCCGCCGGCGCCGCCGCTCGACCCGCCGCCCATCCTGGCGAGCCGCGATCGGCCGCGGCTCCACGCGGTCCCGCGCGCATCGCTCGCGCCGAGGATCAAGGTCCCGGAGCCGCCCCCGGCCGAGCTCGTCGCGAAGCCGCCGCCGCCGATCGCGCGGCCGAGGACGTTCGAGGAGCTCAAGGCCGCCGTCGAGGCGCTGAAGAAGCAGGCGCCCGCGCCCGGCGCGCTCCCCGGCGCGGCGGAGGCGCGGCCGCTCCCGGAGCGCCGTGACGAGCCCGCCGCGCCCCCGGCGCCGCCGGGGTTCGCGCGGGAGATCGGCGCCGCGATCGACGACCTCGCCTTCCTCCGCGCCCGCACCCGCGAGTGCTTCGAGGAGGTCGCGATGGTCGGCATGCAGCGGGCGCCGCTGCTCGGCGATCCCTTCCGCGGGGCGCTGATCCTCGAGCGGCGCATGCTCGCGGCCATCGACGTGATCGCGGCCATCGGGGCGCCGGCGCTCGAGCACGTGCCGCGGCTCGTGGCCGAGGCCCCCGTGAAGGATCCGAGCCTCGCCTTCGCGAGCGCGATGGTGCTCGGCTGCTTCGCGGGCCGCGACGCGCTCGCCGCGGCCGAGCACGCGCTGCTCCGGAGCGACCGCGACAGGGCGTTCATCGACGAGCTCGGCGCCGCCCTGAAGCTCGTCCCGCACGAGCTCCTGCCGCTCGCGCTCCGCGGACTGCTCCGCGAGCCCGAGCCGCTGGTCCGCGCGATGGCGATCGACGTCCTCGCCTACCGCGGCCTCGCCACGGAGGACGAGCTCGTCGCGGCGGCCTCGGACGAGGCAGCCCCCGTCGCGGCGCGCGCGCTCCACCACCTCGCCTGCGGGTCGAGCCAGCGCTTGCCCGAGCTGATCCAGCGGGCCGTCGCGGCGGAGGACCCGGCGCTCCGCGAGGCCGCCTGGACGGCCATGGCGCTCTCGGACCACCCGCACGCCTCGATCGCGCTGCGCGACGCGCTGGAGGGGACCGAGGGCGGCGACGCGGCGGCGCTCCTGCTCGCGATCACGGGCGATGAGGCGGACGCGCGGCACCTCGTCGCGCGCGCCTTCGAGGCGCCACGCCGCGGCCTGATCGCCGCCGTGGGCTGGACGGGCGCGGCCTCGGCCGTGCCCCTGCTCATCGACCTGCTCGAGCGCGACGGGGACAAGGCGGTGAAGCTCACCGCGGCCTACGCCCTGGAGCGGATCACCGGCGCGGAGATGTGGGAAGAGGTCGCGGTGGAGGACGAGGAGATCGCCGTCGCCGATCCGCCCGACCCCGACGTGGGCGAGCCCCGCGAGCTCAAGCTCGCGCAGCTTGTCAGCGATCCTCGCGACCTGCCCGCGGCTCCGGCGCCCGAGCTGGTGGAGCAACCCACGGTGGACGCCGCGCGCTGGCGGGCCTTCTGGATGGAGCGCTGCCAGGGCTGGGACCTCGGCGCGCGGTACCGGCGCGGGCGCCCGTACACCCCGGAGGTCGTGCTCGACGAGCTCGACGCGGGCCGGGTCACCCCGGCCGAGCGCCGGCACCTCCAGCGCGAGCTCATCGTCCGCACCGGGCACTTCGTGCGCTTCGATCCGCACGACTTCGTGGTGGCGCAGGAGGAGGCGATCCAGGCCTGGCGGCCGATCGCGGCGCGCGCCTCCGGCG
>JAICEP010000803.1 GCA_025924095.1 Sorangium sp. | reverse complement strand
GGGGCAGGGCAACTACGCCGCGGCGAACGCCTTTCTGGATGCCCTCGCTCACCACCGCCACGCCGCGGGGTTGCCCGCGCTCAGCATCAACTGGGGCGCGTGGGCGGGGACGGCGCTCGCCGAGGCGCTCGAGAGGCAGGCGCTGCGCTGGCACGGAGCGCGGGGCGCGGGCGTGATCGCGCCCGCCGAAGGGCTGCGCTGGCTCGAGCGGCTCGTCGCCTCGGGCGCGGTCCAGGCCGCCGTGCTGCCGATCGACGCGTCCCGCCGCACGGAGCCTGCGGCCTACGGCGCTGTGCCTGCCCTGTTCTCCGAGCTCGCGCGGGAGGCGCGCGCACCCGAGGCCGAGGCTCGGCCGGATCTGCGCGCGCGCCTCTCGCAGGTCGCGCCGGGGGCCCGACGGGCGATGGTCGCGGAGCACGTGCAGCGCGAGGTCGATCGTGTGCTGGGCATGGATCCTTCGCAGAAGGCGCCCCCGCAGCGGGGTTTCTTCGACATGGGCATGGACTCGCTCATGGCGGTCGAGCTGAAGAACCAGCTCCAGCGCAGCGTGGGGCGCCCGCTCCCCTCGATGGTCGTGTTCAACCATCCGACCATCGAGGCGCTGACCGAGCACCTCGCGTCCTTGCTGCTCGACGACGGCGCCCCCGCGCTCCCGCTGGAGCATCCCGGGGCGCCCATGCGAGCGGAGATGATCGACGAGGTGGAGCAGCTCTCGGACCACGAGATGACGGCGCTCATCGATCGCGAGCTGTCGAGCCTGCTTTCCGCATGAGGAATGGGCGAGTGATCCACCGAAACCAGGGCGACACCGCGTCGAGATACCGACCATGAAGGATGTCCGTGACCGCCTCGATCAGCTGAGCCCCCTGCAGCGGGCGACGCTCGCGCTCAAGGAGATGCGCGCCCGGCTCGACGCGGTCCTGCATGCGCAGAAGGAGCCGATCGCCATCATCGGGCTCGCGTGCCGCTTCCCCGGCGGGGCCAACAGCCCCGAGGCGTACTGGCGCATCCTGAAGGATGGCGTCGACGCGACCTCGGATGTTCCGCGCGATCGCTGGGACGGCGACGCGTTCTTCGACCCGGATCCCGACGCGCCCGGCAAGATGTACACGCGTCGATCCGGGTTCCTGAAGGGGCACGACGTCGACCGGTTCGACGCCCCGTTCTTCGGGATCTCGCCGCGCGAGGCCTCCATGATGGATCCTCAGCAGCGCCTGCTGCTCGAGCTCTCCTGGGAGGCTCTCGAGGACGCGGGACAGTCCCCCGATCGGCTGGCCGGCAGCCGCACCGGCGTGTTCGTCGGCGTCGCGACCGCCGACTACGCGCAGATCGCCGGACAGGGCGGGCTCTCCGCCCTGGACCCCTATATCGGCACCGGGAACTCGGTCAACACGATGGCGGGGAGGCTGTCGTTCGTCCTCGGGCTGCACGGACCGGCCGTGGCGCTCGACACCGCGTGCTCGTCATCGCTCGTCGCCTCGCACCTCGCTTGCCAGAGCTTGCGCGCGGGCGAGTCGGACATGGCGCTCGTCGGCGCGGTGAACCTGATCCTCACCCCGGCGGTGAACGTGCTCTATTCGCGGATGCGCGCGCTCGCGCCCGACGGGCGGTGCAAGACCTTCGATGCTTCCGCTGACGGCATGGTGCGCGGCGAGGGGGGCGCGGTCGTGGTGCTCAAGCGCTGCCGTGACGCGCAGCGGGACGGCGATCGCATCCTCGCGGTGATCCGCGGCTCGGCGGTCAACCACGACGGTCGCTCGAGCGGGCTCACGGTCCCGAGCGGCACCGCGCAGCGAGCGGTGCTGCGCGCTGCGCTCGCCAGCGCCGGCGTCGCTCCGGCCGAGGTCCGCTTCGTCGAGACGCACGGCACCGGCACGCCGCTCGGCGATCCCATCGAGGTGAACGCGCTCGTCGCGGAGATGGGCGAGGGGCGCGCCGAGGACGCGCCGCTGACGCTCGGCTCCGCGAAGGCCAACATCGGGCACCTGGAGGCGTGCGCCGGCCTGGCAGGGCTCATCAAGGTCGTGCTCGCCCTGCGCCACGGCGAGATTCCGCCGCAGATCCACTTCCAGCGCTTGAACCCCGAGATCACGGAGGGCCGCTTCCCGCTCGTCATTCCGACGAGCGCGGCCCCGTGGCCCGAAGGCGACGCGGCGCGCATCGCCGGCGTCAGCGCCTTCGGCGTGAGCGGCACCAACGCGCACGTGATCCTCGAGGCGCCGCCCCGCTCGGCCCCCGCGCCCCTCGGGGACGCTCCCGGTCGGAGCGCCTCGCCCGAGATCGCCGATTCGCCTGCCGCTGCGAAGCCCGTCCCCGGCGATGCGTGGCTGCTCCCCATCTCGGCGAGGAGCGTGGACGCCTTGCACGACCTGGCACGAGCCTACCACCTGCGGCTCGCGGACGGGGCCGACCTGCGGCTCGCGGATCTCTGCCACACCGCGTCCCTCCGGCGCGCGCACCTCGAGCGGCGGCTCGCGGTGGTCGGCGGATCCCGCGAGGAGCTCGCGGAGGCGCTCTCGGCCTTCCTGCAGAAGGAGGTCCACCCGCGCTTCTTCGCCGGCAACGTGCAGCTCGGCCGCTCGCCCCGGATCGCGTTCGTCTTCTCCGGGCACAGCAGCCACTGGGCCGGCATGGGCCGCGGGCTCCTCGAGCGCGAGCCGGTGTTCCGGGAGGCGCTGCTCGCGTGCGATCGCGCCCTCGCGCCGTATCTCGTCGGGTCGGTCGTCGAGCAGCTTGCCGCCGCGGACGCCGAGGCAGCGTGGGAGCGGCTCGAGATCGTGCAGCCCGTCGCGTTCGCGATGCAGGTGGCGCTCGCCGCGCTGTGGCGGTCGTGGGGCGTCGAGCCGCAGGCCGTCGTCGGCCACAGCATGGGGGAGATCGCCGCGGCGCACGTCGCGGGCGCGCTGAGCCTCGACGACGCTGCGCGCCTTGTCTGCCGCCGCAGCGAGATCCTCGGGCGGGTGCAGGGCAAGGGGGCGATGGTGGTCGTCGCGCTCTCGGCGGAGCAGGCTCGCGCGGCGCTCGCCGGCTTGGAGGACCGGGTCGCCGTGGGCGTCTGCAACAGCCGCGCGTCCACTGTGCTGTCCGGCGATCCGGCGGCGCTGGAAGAGCTCCTCCCGAAGCTCGTGCGCCGCAACATCTTCGCGCGCAAGGTCAAGGGCGCGACCGCGGCCGGCCACAGCCCGCAGATGGACCCGCTGCTGCCGGAGCTCGTGCGCGCGCTCGCCGGCCTCGCGCCGCGCGCGGCGGCCGTGCCTTTCTATTCGACCGTGACCGCCGCGCCGCACGAGCCCGCGGCGC
>JAICEP010000802.1 GCA_025924095.1 Sorangium sp. | reverse complement strand
CGGGGGATCCGGCGCTCTCGCCCGTGGCGATGGCGCGGAGCGTGCGGACCTTCATGCCCATGACCTCGGCGAGGCATGACCACGAGCCGTACGCGGCGTGGAGGTTGCGGAGCGCAGCGCGGAGCCGCATGCGCTCGGGTTCGGAGAGGGATCTGGTGACGAAGACGGGAGCGCGACGTGTAGGGACACGTCCGCCTTGCCCACCGTCGGGTGGGATCAGGTATAGCTGCACTGTCGGACCTCGGGGAACGGGGTTCGGCCACGTCGCCCGGGGTGCTTGCAACACCCCCGGGCGACACTTGCTTACGGCCGAACCTACGCGGCGAGATCCGCAGTCGCCACGTGAATCAGGCTATTTTGACCACTTCGGGTCAACGTTGACCATTACCCGGATCCGAGCTCCCCGGGACAGCTGGCTGCCTCCAGGCCATCGGATCCGAGCTCCCCGGGGCAGCTGGCTGCCTCCAGGCCATCGGATCCGAGCTCTACGGGCGGCGCCTCTACATGCAGGGCGACGGGAAGGAGTTCAACAAGGGCGTCACGCGACGGGCGGCGGCGGCGGCGAGGGCCGCTCGCCCTCGAGTCGACGGCGCACGTACCCGAGGTGCAGGTAGAGCTGGTAAAGATCCGCCATCGCCCCGAGCGGGACCGACACGGCGGCGAGGTCGTCCTCCAGCTGCCGGAGCGTCGCGATCATCTCGGCGCGACGCGCTGGCTCCACCGGGCGCGAGAGCTCCCGCTGCGCGCGGCGCAAGATCTCGTAGTGGCGGTAGATCCGCGCGTTGATCCGCCAGTTATAAAGAGGCTGCGCGATCTTGAAGATGGAGAAGAGCACCGTCGCCAGGGGCAGCAGCATGAGCTTGAGCCGGCTCACCATCGACGCCGGCCAGAAGGGCAAGACGCGCCGCAGGAACGAAGGCCCTTCCTCGTGGTAACGCCGCGCCTCGGGGTGGAGCGGCGCCTCCACGAAGCGCGCGGACGGGAACTCGCCGGGCGCGTCGAGGAGGTTGCCCGGCTCGTGCGCGGCGCGCGCCGCCTCGATGAGGAGCGGGATCAACGCGGGGTGGAGCGTCGCGTTGGCGAGCAGCGCGGCGGGCGGGGCCAGCAGGGAGCTCGGCGCGGGCGGGATGTTGCGCTCGAGGTCGAGCAACCCTTCGCTGAGAGGGACGCTGGAGAGGTAGGGATACCGGCGCACGAAGCTGTCGTGCCGGCGCAGGCTCATGAGGTGCACGGACTCGGCGCGGATCAGCTCCTGCACCTGCGCGGAGCCGGGGCCGACGATGAAGAACGCGGCGTCGATGCGGCCTGCCTGCAGCGCCTCGGCGGCCTGCCGATCGGGCAAGCCCTCGAAGGGCGCTCCGGCCGCGGCCTGCGCGCCGGCGGTGACGCCGCTGTCCGCGAGCAGCCGCTGCACGACCGCGCGGGTGCCGCTGCCCTCGGGGCCGATGGAGAGGCGCTTGCCCGCGAGATCGGTGAGGCGATCGTCGGCCTGGTCGCCGCGGTGGAAGATCCAGAGCGGCTCGCGGTAGAGGCTGGCGAGGCTGCTCAGGCGATCGCGGGCCTCGGACGGCATGGCGCCGCCCTGTACGAAGGCGAGCGAGACCCCGCTCGCCGGATCGAGCAAGAGCGCCACGTTCTCGGCCGAGCCCGCCGTCTCGCGGATCTCGAGGGTGATGCCGACCCCGGCCAGGTACGCGCGGTACTGCTCGGCGAAGGCGTTGTAGCGGCCGGTGGGCTGGCCGGTGGCGATGGTCACGAGGCGGGGCGGCGGGGGCTCGACGAAGAGCAGGTAGGTCACGACGAGGGCGACGACGCCGGCGAGCAGGAACGGGGTCCAGACGCGCAGGAGCTCCCTGCGGTACCCCTCGGCGACCTCGCGGCGGAAGACGAGCTTGATCATGAGCGGCTCGCCTGGACCTGTCCGCCTCGACGTGGACCCGCGCCCGCCTCGATCGCGCGCGGACCGCCGGCGCGACCGGGGGTGCCAGGAAGCGCATGATGACCCCGTTGGGATCCCCCGGACAACACCGTTGCTCGATGGGTCTCAGGCGCCGGCCGCGCGCGCGATCCGGGGCAGCCGAGATGGCACGTGTCGTGCTGTTGTGCCCGCAGCGTCCGAGGTGGGCTGACGACGCGCATGCTCATCGTGCGGATCGAGAGCGACTGCGGGGCTGCGCCTCGCCGCGCGAGGGTGAATCGCCCCGCTGTGTAGCAAACTGCCACACGACCCCGCGGTTCGCTCGGACCGACAGAGGAGGAGAAGAAGGAATGAGCCAGATTCAGAAGCCCTCGCGGCGCGCTGCGTTCGCGAGCGAAGTGGCCCGCCCGGTCAAGCGGGTGAGCGGCCGGACGGCGGCTGCGCGCACGCCGCTCGCGGTGCGCACCACGGGCGTCGAGATCGGCCCCGACGTGCGCGAGTACGTGCGGGAGCGCCTCGGCCGCAGGTTGGGCAAGTTCGCCACGCACATCGAGCGCGTCAGCGTGCGTCTGGAGGACGTGAACGGGCCGCGGGGCGGCGTGGATACGGCGTGTCGCATCAAGGTGGTGCTGAGCGGGCTCGAGAGCGTCGTCGCCCAGGAGGTCGCGGCGGCGCTCCGCGAGGCGATCGATCGAGCGAGCCACGTCGCCGAGCGCGCCGTCCGTCGCGCCATCGGCCGCTCGCGGCCGGCAGCCCAGGCGCTGCGCGGCGCGGGGCGGAGCGCCTCGCCCCCGCCCGCGCGCAGGGCTCGCGCCGCCGCCGACGGTGCGGCCGCGGGCCGGCGGCCCAAGCGCCGGCCGCTGCCCCTGCCCGAGGACGGCAGCCTGATCGGCCGGCGCGTCGGTCGCCACGCGGACAACCTCGCGCGCGCGGCCGAGCGGCCCGACAAGGAGCGGCGCGACGCCACGGTCGACACGGCGCAACCCGGCTTCAGCGCCACCGACCGGCGCGCCGGCGGCAGCTCGACGGCCGCGCGCAACACGAAGCTGAACACCTCGCGCGCGTCCGCCACCCTCGAGGACTCCGCCAAGGACCGCCCCTCGCGCAAGTCGACGCGCAAGAGCGAAAACCGGCAGAAGCAGGACAACAACCTGCGACAACGGCAGACGCGCGCGGCGCGCGCTCCGAAGACCCGGGCAGCGAAGGCCGCGGCGGGCGCCTAGAACACCAATTACGTTGAAACCCGGAGAATTTTCACAGGGAGGCGGGGAGGCGGGGAGGAAGAAAAAAAAGAATCTCTCCCTCTCGCCGTCTCTCCCTCCCCGCCTCCTCGCCTCCCTGTGAAAATTCTGCTTTTTTTCGGGGTTTCAACCCGTTTGTCG
>JAICEP010000801.1 GCA_025924095.1 Sorangium sp. | reverse complement strand
ACCTGGTTTCGAGATCCGACTCCAGCAGCTTCTCGTCGATGTGTTTCATGGCAACCGATGCTCCTCTTCGCCTTCGCGCGGGCGGCGTGCCGCGGAACAACGCAGGCCGACGACACAGGAGCAGCTGTCCGCTGTCAAGCCCTGACTTGGCGGGCCATCGCGGGCTCATCGGGCCGCCGCGCTCCGCGCGCGCGTTCGCCGCCGCGCCCCGCGCGCGATCGCGCCAAGCCGCCTGGCGCCTTCACGGCGCGCGGAGGCCCCGGCGGGGATGGCCGCTCGTGCGGCCGGGGAGGGGGAGCTCTGATCCAGAGTGCAGGCTGCGACCGATGGTCGGGCTGGCCTGCCGTTCTTATTGCCATGTACCGCTGGGAGGGCGATCGGCCTCCCACCACGAAATGGCATCAGGAGGAGGCATGCAGAACACTGGACCGAGCGAGGATCCGAAGGGCGCGGGCCCGAAGCCGCCTTTCGAGGGCAAGAGTCAGGACCGGCCCGGCATCGAGGCCAAGATGGAGCCGAGGCCCGATTACGGCGAGTCGTCGTACAAGGGGCTCGGCCGGCTGAAGGACCGCGTCGCGCTGATCACCGGCGGCGACAGCGGGATCGGCCGCGCCGTCGCGCTCGCCTTCGCTCGGGAGGGGGCCCACGTGGCGCTCTCTTACCTGAGCGAGCACGAGGACGCGAAGGAGACGGCGCGGGTCGTCAAGGAGGCGGGGCGCGAGGCGCTCACGATCCCCGGGGATCTGGCCGACGAGGCCCATTGCCGGAAGGTGGTCGAGGAGACGGCGCGCAAGTTCGGGCGGATCGACATCCTGGTGAACAACGCGGCGGAGCAGGGCAAGGCCGCCGAGCGGTTCGAGGACATCGACGCCGCGCGCCTGGAGCGCACGTTCCGCGTGAACATCCTCGCGATGTTCCACCTCGTCCGGCTCGCGCTGCCGCACATGAAGGAAGGCAGCTCGATCATCAACGTCGCCTCGATCCAGGCGTATCAGCCGAGCCCGACCATCCTCGATTATGCGTCCACGAAGGGGGCGATCGTCACCTTCAGCAAGGGCCTGGGGCAGGACCTCATCCAGCGCGGCATCCGGGTCAACACCGTGGCGCCGGGCCCCGTCTGGACGCCGCTCATCCAGCAGTCGTTCCCGGAGGAGAAGGTGGCCACCTTCGGCAAGGACTCCCCGATGCAGCGCCCTGCGCAGCCGGCCGAGCTCGCCCCTGCGTTCGTGTTCCTGGCCTCGAACGAGGCCAGCTACATCAACGGCGAGGTGCTCGGCGTCACGGGCGGCAAGCCGCTCTAGGAGCCGCTGAACTGCGTCAGATCGATGTGGACACCGAGGTGGAGGAGCGCCTCCTCGGGCCGGGTGAAGGTGCCCACCGGCCTGACCTGCCCCTTCGAGAGCCGCTCCACCTGGAGCACCCCAATCGCGCTCTTCAGCAGGACCGCCGTCTTCTTGAACCCCTGCATCAACCGCGCGTTGGACGGTACGAACGTCGCCTCGAACCGGTCGTCGTTGCGCATCGGTGCGTCCCGGGCGTCCACGAGCAGGAGAGAGCGCCGTCTGGAGATGATCCCGAGCGCCTGCTCCAGCCGCTGGAAGTTCTGCTCGACCTCCCCGATGCTCGGATAGGGCGGCGAAAACCGCTTGAGGAACACGAGCTGCTGGGCCGGGTCGTGGTAGACGGCCGTGTACGGGTTCCGCTCGAGCTGGATCAATCCGCGCAGAGGCACAGCCCGATGTTAGGCCCATTCCCCCTGGGCGTCGACCTCGGCGGCGCCGCGCCGCGGACCGCGGCGGCTCACCGCTGCTCACAATCGACGCTGCACTGCGCCTCTTCGCACGCGAAGACCTGGGCGGCGGCCGGCGCGCCGCTCTCGTACATCATGGCGCACACCCCGGGGCAATCGGCGTCGTCGGCGGCGCACGCGTCGGTGCACGCGAGCAGCTCCCTGCACACCGGGTCGGCGACGCACGCGTTCATCTCGGCGGCGCACCGCGCGTAAAGGCAGGACCCGCAGGGAGACAGCGGAGCGCGCGACGGGCACTGCGCGTCGCACCGCTCGGCCGCACAGCCGCCTTCGAGCAAGACGTCAGAGATGCCCGCCTCGTGCGCGGTCATGCACGTCTGCCGGCACGGCTCGTCTCCCGTGGCGCAGCCGAGAAAGCAGTTGGCCAGCGCGTCGCACTCCGCGCTCCGCTGGCACGCGCAATAGCTCTCCTGACAGCGCAGCGCGAGGCACGTCGTGCACGGGTCGCCGAGCGAAGCGCAGGCGTACTCCGGCGCTCCGCCCGCCCCGCCGCCCGCCCCGCCGCCGCCGCCCGCCCCGCCGCCGCCCGCCCCGCCGCCGGTCGTCACGGAGCTCGCCCCGTCGCTTCCCCCGCCGCCCGCGCCGCCCGCGCCCGCCGGACCGGCGCCGCCCGCGCCCGCGCCGCCGGCCCCGCCCGTCCCGGGGCTGCCCGGCGCCGAGCTGCAGGCCGATGCGAGGAGCGCCACAACAGCGCACTTCTTCCAGGAAGAACGGGCCATGGTCGACGCTACCCCGAAGGCCGGCGGTAGCTCAAGGTGGGGGGCGGAGCCCGCGTGCTACCGTGGCCCGACCAAGGAACGTCCTCATGGCCCTCATCATCGATCGAGACCTGGAGCGCTACGTCCACGACCACACCGAGCCGCCCCCCGCGCTCCTCGACGAGCTGCGCGAGCACACCCTCGCCAGCGAGCCGAGCGCCGGCATGCAAGTGGGGCGGGTCGAGGGCACCCTGCTCAAGCTGCTCGTCGCCCTCATGCAGGCGCGCCGCGTGCTGGAGATCGGCACCTTCACGGGCTACTCCGCCCTCAGCATGGCCGAGGCGCTCCCGCCGGACGGCGAGCTCATCACCTGCGACCGCGACCCGGACGTGAGCCGCGTCGCCCGGTCGTTCTTCGACCGCAGCGAGCACGGCAAGAAGATCCGGATCGCGCTCGGCGACGCGCTCGACACGATCCGCGCCCTGCCGGCGAGCCCGGCCTTCGATCTCGTGTTCATCGACGCCGACAAGGAGCGCTATTCGACCTACTACGAGGAGGTCCTCCCGCGCGTCCGCCGCGGCGGGCTGATCGTCGCCGACAACACCCTCTGGAGCGGCGAGGTCCTCGCCCCCGAGAGCGCGGACGGCCGCGCCATCGCCGCCTTCAACGATCTCGTCTTCCGCGATCCCCGGGTCGAGAAGGTCATGCTCACCGTGCGCGACGGGGTGACGCTCGCGCGCAAGCGCTGAAGGCCGGGCGCGGCGGGCGTGCGGCAGCGCGCCGCGAGCGCCGGT
>JAICEP010000800.1 GCA_025924095.1 Sorangium sp. | reverse complement strand
GAGGGCGCCGCGGTCGTGAGGCTCCTCGAGCGCATCGAGGCGACGCTCGCGCCGGTCGAGGCGCGGGCCGTCGCCGTCGGGTAGCCGCGTAGCCGCGTAGCCGCGGCTGCGCGCCGCTCTCGGGGAGCGCCCGGGAGACGCGGCGAGGCCGGCGGCCGGGGCCGGTGGCCGCCGCGGGGACAGGCGAGGACAGGCGAGGACAGGCGATCACAGGCGATCACCGTGAAAGACCGCGCGAAAAGACGCGCGGCGCGCGGTCGGGGTCCCGCTGCGCTTTGCAGCGCCGGATCGGCGTGGTACTGCCGTCGGCTGGAAGGATACGATGCCGCAGGATCCGAAGATCACACCCACGCAGCTCAAGGCGCCGCACGGAGCGCGCGTGATGGAGATCCACTGGGCTGACGGCCACCGCAGCGTCCTTCCGCACGAGATCCTGCGCGGGTACTGCCCGTGCGCCAGCTGCCAGGGGCATGGCGGCACGATCAACTTCGTGCCCGGAGGCGATCTGAACGTCCGCGAGATCGAGCAGGTCGGCAACTACGCGATCCAGTTCACGTGGGGAGACCAGCACGACTCCGGGATCTACACCTTCCGGTACCTGCGCTCGCTCTGCCAGTGCGACGAGTGCAAGCCGCAGTTCCAACCGCCCCGATCCAAGTGACCACCCGCCGCGCACACAAGCCTCAAGCTGCTCCTCCGCCGGCGCGCGCCGAGCGGCAGCTCGATCCGTTCCAGATCGTCGACGCCTCCTTCGTCGCCGGCGCGGGCTCGCTCGCGTCGCTCCCTCCGCCCGTCAGCGCGGAGGTGGCGTTCGCGGGGCGCTCGAACGTCGGCAAGTCGAGCCTCATCAACACGCTGGTCGAGCGCAAGGGGCTCGTCCGGACGAGCTCGAACCCCGGCTCGACGCGGCAGATCAACCTCTACGAGGCCCGGGCGCGCGACGGCGTGGTGTTCCAGCTCGTGGATCTGCCGGGGTACGGCTTCACGAGGCGCTCGAAGTCCGAGAAGGCGGCGTGGGCGTCGCTGATCGAGGGATACCTGCGCGGGCGCATCACGCTCGCCGCGGTGCTGCTCCTTGTCGACGCGCGCAGGGGCCTCGAGGAGGACGATCTCGAGCTCATCCACTTCGTCGAGGCGTCGCACGACGTCGCGCGACGGCCCGTGGAGCTGCTGCTCGTGGCGACGAAGATCGACAAGGTGCCTCGCTCGTCGGTCCGTCGCGCGCTCGACCAGGTGTCCGCCGCGGCGCCGCGGGCAGCGGGCGGCGCGCTCCGTCGCGCTGTGGGCTTCTCGTCGATCACCGGAGAGGGCAGGCGGGATCTGTGGCTCGCGCTCCGTCGCGCGACGCAGCTCGGCGGCGCGGCGCCGCCGCCGGACAGCGGCGCGGCGGGCGAGGACGAGGACCGACGGACGCCCGACGAATGACCGACGGATGACCTCGCCGAGGTGCGAGACGCGCGGAGAAACGGCGCATCTCGCACCGGTGCGGGTCCGATGGAGGTATTGACCCGCCCTCTGGCCCTCCATTAACGTGCGGCTCCTCCGGCTTCGCGGGGGAGTCACCAGAGCCGACAGTCCCGCTGTCGCGCCGCGTGTCGCAGCGCAGAGCGCGCGCGCCAGCCCACGTTCTCACCGGCTGACCCTACGATGCCCGACTACTCCGGCCAGGTCACGCACGTCCACGCGTCGCTGACGCCGCTCTGGTGGATCCCGCTCCTGCCCTTGCTCGGCGCGGTGACGAACGCGCTGTTCGGCCGCGCGCTGCAGCGGAGCGCGTTCGGTCGTGGCCTGTCGAAGCGGCTCCACATCGGGAGCTTCGGCGTCACGCTCGTCGCGGTGGGCGCCATGCTGGGCGCCTTCGCCCTCGGGCTCGCGAACTTCATCCAGCTCGCCGGGCTCGATCCGGGGGAACGCGCTCTCTACAGCTTCGCCTGGCAGCTGGTCCGCATCGGGTCGCTCGACGCGAACTTCGCGTTCTTGATGGACCCGCTGAGCGGCCTCATGACGCTGATCATCACCGGCGTCGGCGCGCTCATCCACGTTTATGCCGCGTCGTACATGGAGGCGGACCCTTCGTACTGGCGATTCTTCACGTACCTGAACCTCTTCGTCTTCTCGATGTTGCTCCTCGTCCTCGGGGACAATTTCATCGTGATGTTCTTCGGCTGGGAGGGCGTCGGCCTCTGCAGCTACCTGCTCATCGGGTTCTGGTACAGCGACTACAAGAAGGCCTCTGCCGGCATGAAGGCCTTCGTCGTGAACCGGATCGGCGACTTCGGCTTCGTGTGCGGCCTCATGCTCCTCTTCTGGGGCCTCGGCGCCAGGTGGCTCGACGACGGCCGGTTCCTGTCCGATTACCGGGCGCGCTTCATCGCGGTGGCCGCGGAGGCGCGCGGCGATCACGGCGCCTCCGCCGGGACGAACGGCGGGCCGGCGGGCAAGCCGGGCGAGCGCAGGACGCCGCGCGCCGGCGCGAAGGGCCATCTCACCTTCACCGGTCACCCCGGCGCGCGCGTGTACCTCGGTATCGCCGACGCCGCGCAGCTCGCCTCGAACCCGCGGCCGTTCGGCGTATCTCCCTTCATCCGGAGGGAGATCGACGCCGGGGTGCACTCCGTGGTGATCGTGCCGGGCGACGGCGCCGTCGTCGGGGGCGACGGCCTCGAGATCGCCGCGATCGAGCGGATGCGCGTCGAGCCGGGCAAGGAGGTCGTGCTGGCGACCGTGGGATCGACGGTCACGTTCCGCGAGATCCACGACCAGCTCGTGATCAAGGACGCGGGCGGCAAGGCGTTCCTGAGGGATGCGCTCGAGTCGAAGACGGTGTGGGGCGTCGCGCTGATCACGCTGGCCTGCCTCTTCCTGTTCGTCGGCGCGGCCGGCAAGAGCGCCCAGATCCCGCTCCACGTCTGGCTGCCCGACGCGATGGCCGGCCCGACCCCCGTCTCCGCGCTGATCCACGCCGCCACCATGGTCACGGCCGGCGTCTACCTGATCGCGCGCCTCGGCTTCCTGTTCTCGCTGAGCCCGGTCGCGGGCGGGGTCGTCGCGCTGATCGGGGCCTCGACGGCGCTCTTCGCGGCCACGATCGGCTTCTTCCAGTACGACATCAAGAAGGTGCTCGCCTACAGCACGGTGAGCCAGCTCGGCTTCATGTTCATCGGGGTCGGCGTCGGGGCGTACTGGGCCGCCGTGTTCCACCTGATGACGCACGCCTTCTTCAAGGCCTGCCTCTTCCTCGGGTCCGGCTCGGTGATCCACGGCATGCACGCCGTCGAGCACGACGAGGTCGCCGTGCAGGACATGCGGAACATGGGCGGCCTGCGCCGCGTGATG
>JAICEP010000799.1 GCA_025924095.1 Sorangium sp. | reverse complement strand
CGGCTTGCCGTCGGCATCCACGACCGGCATCCCGCTGATCCCGTGGCGGACGAGCAGGGTCGTGATCTCGTCGACGGTGACCTCCGGCCGGACGCAGAGGACGTCGCGGGTCATGATGCCGGCGAGCGGCGCCGCCGGATTCACGTGGTCGCTCACGCTGGCGAGCGGATCCGCGCTCTTCACCTCCGAGGTCGACTGGCCGGTATCGCAAACGACGGACGTCCTGCGCGACGGCGCGTCGAAGTGCAGCGCGTGGAATCGAGTGCACGACTCGCACTCCGGCACGGTGGCCGAGCGCTCCTTCAACGGACAGTAGACGGTCGCGACGACCGACTCCTCGCCGTCGTCTCCAACGATGCGCGTGCTGCGGAGCGCGTGGCGCGGGATGGGGTGCTCTCCGTTGATCGGTCCAAGGGTCGTCATCGTCATCTCTCCGCTCGCCTCCGCGACCTTCGCTCGAGGCGCTCCCTCGGATGAGCACCGCCCGTGCCACGCCCGAGATCCCCCCGAACGCCGAGGCGGCCCTGAAATGCCGCGGCCGCATCCGCGCCGCCGCGCGCCGTTTGCGCCGCGACGAACGGGATGCACGCCCTGCGTCCCGCTCGCGAGGGAGCCCGCGCCCACCGCGCGCCAGGGGCCCGCTTTCCGGCGTCCGGAACGCGTGGCACGGAGCGTGCGAGTACGTTGAATAAGTCGAATATGTCGCGTGCGTCGCGTGCGTCGAATTCGTCCGTGCAGCGTGCCCGGCGGAGCGCCGGGCTGAGCGGAGCCATCCGCCCGGGTGGCTGGCAACGAGGGTGAGGAGGATGTGATGTCGAGCGTGAGCGCAGCAGGTCGGTTCATTGTCGTCGTCGGAGTCGATTTCTCGGATCTGAGCAACCGTGCGCTCGACCAGGCGCTCGAGTCCGCCTGCTGCCGCGAGAACGCGGAGGTGCATGCGGTCCACGTCGAGCCCGAGAGCTGGGTCGGCATCGGGCTCTCGAGGGTGCCCGTGGCGGCCACCACGCCCGACGAGGCGCTCCAGCAGCTGCAGCTGCGCGCGGCCGAGCGCGTCCGCTCCATGGGCGGCAAGCTCGACGGCAGGCGGTTGAAGCGCGTCGTCGTCCACTTCCGGCGCGGCGATGCGGCCGGGAACATCGCTCAGCTCGCCGCCGACCTCGACGCCGATCTCGTGGTCGTCGGCTCGCACGGCCACCGCGGCCTCGAACGGCTGCTCCTCGGCTCGGTCGCCGAGCGCGTCGCCCGGCTCGCGCGCTGCCCGGTGTCGATCATGCGGCCCAAGGATCACGCGACCGCCGGCCGGGTGCCCGAGATCGAGCCGCCCTGCCCGGAGTGCCTGAAGCGCCGGGAGGAGACCGGCGGCGCCGAGCTCTGGTGCGCGCGCCACTCGGAGCACCATGTCCGGCCGCACCGCTACTCGTACGCGACAAACGGGGTCTACGCGGCGTCGAGCGCTGCCTATCAGGCGACGCCAGAAGGGACGTGACCGCGAGGCGAGCCCGGCGGGACTGCGCGCCTGCCAGGCAGCGCCTGACCTCCCTGGGCATGCGCCGGGAACGGAAAAACGACGCATTCATCATCGAGAATCGCCGTCTCTGCTCTCCCTCGTCGCCCCCGTCCTCCCGCGGCGCGTGGCGGCGCCCCCCCGGCGTGTTGACGTTGCGCGGTGCGCGGAGGATATAGCGTGTCATGAAGCGGTCTTGCATCGCCCTTGCGGCCGGCGTGATGTCCCTCTCGGCGTCGGCCCTGGCGCAGCCGGTGAAGGTGTTCGTCCTCGCGGGCCAGTCCAACATGGTCGGGTTCGGCGTGGGCGCCGCTCTTCCGGCCGAGATCCAGAGCCAGCCCGACATCTGGTACGACCACCACAACCCCGACGCGCGCCAGGGGGGGCCGTACGCCGCGGCGACGAGCGCCGACTGGGGGCCGCTCGAGCCGAAGGGCGAGGCGCGCCGCTACGGGCCCGAGATCACGTTCGGCCGCGCGATGGCGGAGGCGTACCCCGAGCACCGGATCGCGATCGTGAAGGTGGCGCAGGGGGGCACGAACCTCGTCGACCACTGGGGGCGCGGGCTCGCGCCGGATCCGGAGGTGCTCTACAAATCCCAGCTTTACCATGCGCTCCTCGGCAAGCTCGACTCCGCGACGTACGCCGGCGATCGCGCCCTCCGCTACCCCGACGAGCCGACGCGGCTCGACAACGCCCTGGCGCGGCTCGAGTCGGAGGGGCACGACGTCGAGATCGCCGCGCTCCTCTGGATGCAGGGCGAGAACGAGGCGGGGTGGTCGGCCGCGTTCAGCTACGGCGACACGCTGCGCGCCTTCTTCGCGGCGGTCCGCGCGGATCTCGGCGTCCCCGAGCTCCCGGTGGTGCTCGGCAGGATCAGCGACAACCTTTACCCCGCGAACGGCGGGCCCATCGCCGCCGGCAAGGAGGCGAACATCGACGCCGTGCGCGCGGCGCAGGTGACCGTGGCCGAGGAGGACCGTCGGGTCGCGTGGGTCGACACGGACGACTTCACCCCGCGGCCGCCGAGCGATGCGTGGCATTTCGACTCCGCCGCGTACCAGCTCCTCGGCCAGCGCTTCGCCGAGGCGTACCTCGCGCTGGCCGCCGAGGCGGGCCCGTCGAGCACCGCGTCGGCGAGCAGCGCCGGGAGCGGGGGCGCGGGGGGAGGGGGCGCCACGGCCGGATCGAGCGGGAGCACGGCGGCGGCGAGCAGCGCCGGGAGCACCGGGAGCGCAGGTGCGGGAGGAGGGGACGCCACGGCCGGATCGACCGGGAGCACGGCGGCCACGGGCAGCGCCGGGAGCGTCGGAAGCGCAGGTGCGGGAGGAGGGGGCGCCACGGCCGGATCGAGCGGGAGCACGGTGGCCACGGGCAGCGCCGGGAGCGCGGCTGGATCGAGCGGGGCCGCGCCCGGGGGCGCCAGCGGGAGCAGCGGCTGCAGCTGCCGGACGGCGGGGGGCCCGGATCACGGGCCGATGGCGGCAGCGCTCGCGCTGATCGCGCTCGCCGGCCTGCGCCGCCGCCGGGGCGGCCGCGAGCTCGGTTGAGTCGGAGGCTCATCGCCTCCGGGAAAGGGCCGCAGAGGCCCGTCGTCCTATCGGACGGGACGTTTGCGGGTGCTCACCGTCGCTGACTCACTCCGGCGGCCAGCACGTGCCTTCCCAGCACTCATAGCCGCCGCGGCAGTCGCCATCCGCCAGGCATTCGGCAAAGCAGGCTCCGTTCGTGAGGCAGACGCCGCCGCCAACGCAGCCCTCGCCGGTCGTCGGGGCGCACGAGCTCACGCAATAGCCGCCAGGAAAGCCCTCGCCCTCGGTCAGGCAGTAGAGGCCG
>JAICEP010000798.1 GCA_025924095.1 Sorangium sp. | reverse complement strand
GGCGCGCGGGCTGGACAGCACGCGCTCCACCGCGGCGGGCAAGACCTGCGTACCGAGCAGCTCGCTCAGCCGCAGGCGATCGATCTCGAGCGAGAGTTGCTCGTGATCCCTGTCGACCCCGCGCTCATCGAAATCGAACTGCAGGCGCACCGGTCGCCTGATCTGGCTGACGTGGAACGAGCCCCCCTCGAGGTGATGGCGTTCCCCGTCGCTGGTCGTGAGCCAAGGCCCAGGTCCCCGCGTCACGATGAACTTGAGCCGCGAGGCCCCATGGTCGAAGGCCATCGACCACGGGCGCTCCCACCGGAGCTTCGTGACCGTCAGCCCGATGCCCGAGCGCAGCGCGGCGGACCGGGTGAACCCCGAGCGGTCCAGGAGGTTCCAGCCCATCTGCCGCTCGGCGGGGCTCAGCGTCTCGACCGCCGTGGCGCCGTTCAAGACCCGATCCGCGATCCGATCGAGGTCCGCTTGGCTGCCGTCGAGGGTCACCGCGCCCATGTCCTGCAGCCTACCACGAGCCCCCGGCGGTCAGCGGCTCCGGCGGGACGCCCGCCGCTCGTCGCCGGCGCGCGTCGCGCTCGTGGGCGCTTTGGCTCGCGGAGTCCCTTCAAGCTCCGCTTCCAGTCCCTTGAGGAGGAGCTGAAGCCCGTACCGAAACCGCGCCTCGTGATCGGTGCTCACGAGGTGCGGGAGCGCCGCCGCGAGGTGCGGGTAGGCGCCTCGCTCCACCGTCTCGCGGAAGCGCGCTGGATCGGCCTTCTCGGGGTCCGTTCCGGGGCGCACCACCAGGGCCTGCTCCTCGAGGGTGAAGCCGATCACGTAGTAGACGATCGACCAGCACCCCCACGCGGCGGAGCGCGGGGAGAGCCCGCCGTCCCTCAGCGCGCCGACCAGCGTGTCAGAGACCCGCAGCGTGTTGTCGTGCGCGACGTAAGTTCCCGCGAAGACCCGCGCCCCATCGCGGTGCGCGAGGAGCGCCCCGCGGAGCCGCTCGGCCACGTCGGCCGCGCGCTCCATCCCCGAGAGCTCCTCCGGCACGCCGGCCGCGCAGCCCGCCAGCATGGCCTCCGCCATCGCATCGAGCAGCTCCTCCTTGTTCTTGATGTGCCAGTAGAGCGTCGCGGCCTGAACGTTCAGCTCCTGCCCGAGCCGGCGCATCGTCAGCGCATCGAGCCCGACGTCGCTCAAGAGCCGCAGCGCCGTCGCGACGACCTGCTCACGTCGTAGTCGCATCGTCGGTTCTTCCCTTGTTCGCGCCCGGAAGGCGAACCACGGCCTTGACTCTAACATCGTTAGATTTACTCTAACGTTGTTAGATTCGGGGGGTGCGGAGGTTTTGATGACATTGAAAAATGATGTTGTGGTGGTCGGTGGGGGGCCGGTCGGGATGTTGCTGGCATCGGAGCTCGCGCTCGCGAAGGTCCGGGTCCGCGTGCTGGAGCAGCGGCGGGCGCGCACGGAGCAGTCGCGCGCGCTCACGGTGCACCCGAGGAGCCTGGAGGTCCTCGATCAGCGCGGGATCCTGGACCGCTTCCAGCGCCGGGGAGTGCCGATACCGGCGGCGCATTTCGCGTGGCTCGACACCCCGCTCGACTTCTCGCGCCTCGACACGCGGCACCCGTACACGCTGTGGCTGGCCCAGACCCAGACCGAGGCGATCCTCGAGGAGCGGGCCCGCGAGCTGGGCGTCGAGATCCAGCGAGGTCGGTCGGTCATCGAGGTCGCCGAGCGGGACGGCGAGGTCGCGCTGCGGGTCGAAGGTCCTGAGGGGCAGGTCGAGGAGCGCGCGCGTTACGTGGTGGGATGCGACGGAGCGAAGAGCGTCGTGCGACGCTCGATCGGCATCGGATTTCCGGGCACGGACACGACGGTGACGGCCATCCTGGGCGATGTGGAGCTCGACGACCCTGCCGCCAGGCCGTTCAGGCACACGTGCTCGCGCGGCGCCGTGCTGGCGGCCCCGCTTCCACCCGGCGATCATGAGGGCGTCTATCGCTTCGTCGTGTTCGACCCGCAGCGGGCGCACGTGAGCACGTCCGAGCCGGTCACGCTCGAAGAGCTGCAAAGCGGCGTCGCGCGCATCGTCGGGAGGGACTTCCGGATGCGCAATCCGCGCTGGCTGTCGCGCTTCGGCAATGCGACGCGGGTCGCCGAGCGGTACCGGCGCGGGCGGGTCCTGCTCGCGGGCGACGCGGCGCACATCCACTTTCCCGCCGGCGGCCAGGGGCTCAACGTCGGGCTGCAAGACGCGATGAACCTCGGCTGGAAGCTCGCGGCCGAGGTGAACGGCTGGGCGCCACCCGGCCTCCTGGACAGCTATCATGACGAGCGCCACCCCGTGGGCGGAGCCGTGGCGCGCAACACGGAGGCTCAAACCCAGCTCGGCGACGTCTCGGAGGCAGGGATGGCGCTCCGCCACCTGATGAGCGAGCTGCTCGCCATCGAGCCCGTCAATCGGCGGATCTCCGAGCTGATCAGCGCGCTCGACGTCGCGTATGCGACCGGCAAGACCGCGGAGGCGCACCCCTGGGTCGGCAGGCGGGCGCCCGATCGCGCGCTGGTGACGGACCGCGGCGCTGCGCGACTGTACGAGTTGCTCCACACGGCCCGATTCGTCCTGATCGACCTCGCCGGCGCGGTCGATCTGCGGGAGGCAGGCGCGGCGTGGAGCGATCGCGTCGACGTCGTCCGCGCGACGGCCGCCCCCGAGAGCGACCTCGCCGCCCTCGATGCGCTCCTGGTGAGGCCGGACGGGCACATCGCGTGGGCGAGCGACGCTGCGCGACGGGCAACACGCCTGGCCGATCCGAGGAGCGCGCTCGAGGCCTGGTGTGGGCCTGCGTGAGGCCGCGATGGACGGCGTGAGCGGTCGATGCCGAGGGCGAAGCCCTGGCTCAGCCCGAGCGCGTGCGCAGCGCCGCGAGCGCCGTGTCGAGGACCTCGGTCTCGCGCTCGACGAGCTCGACGTCCAGCTCCGGGGGCGCGGTCTTGCGGGCGCGCTTCTCGGCCTCGGCCATGCGCCTCGCGTCGTCGGGCGCCTCGACCCAGGGGCGGGTGAGGCGCTCCGGGCGGACCAGCGGCATGGAGGGCCGCGGCCCCGCGGTCGCCTGGCGCCCCTCCTCGGCCGCGATCTCCAGCAGGCTCTCGCGGCTGATGCTCACCAGCTCGAAGCGCAGCGCCTCGGGCATCGAGCCGGCGCGCGCGGGCTGCCGCAGCTCGGCCTCGATCGCCGCCAGGGTCTCGTGGCCCACCGACGCCATGCCCAGCCGGATCTCGGGCAGCGACGGCTGGACGCCGATGTCCGGCAGCGACGCGGAGGGCTGGGGTGAGGCCGCGGGCGGCGGG
>JAICEP010000797.1 GCA_025924095.1 Sorangium sp. | reverse complement strand
GCCTCGAGGACCAGGCAGCTGACCTGTCCGGCCTCGTTCGGCTGGAGGGCGCGGGGCAGGCACTGCCCGCCGAGCCTCGTCTTCAGGCGATCGACGATCGCGCCGATCGCCGGCCGATAGCCGAAGTCGGAGTCACCCGGCCCCGAGTTCTCGAGCTGCGCCGGGCACACCGAGCCGACGATGCCCTGGTCGCCGAGGTCCCGGATGAGCTCCAGCTGCCGCAGGCCCGGATAGGCCTTCGCCTTCACCTGAACGTTGCTGTCGGTGCCATCGGGGTTGTCCTTGCACAGGGGGCTTTTGTAGTCCGTCTTGTCGGTCGTCTTGTCGCAGTCCCCGTTCATCACGGGATTCTCCAGCCGAAACACACAGGCGAACTGGAGGTCGGTGGAGGGCTCCCACTCGTGGCCGTTGATGATGTTGGCGTCGTCCGGCGAGCCCGGGAGGGCGATGGGCGTCCCGGTGATCGGGTTCGCGCCCTCGCGGGGGGCCGGCGACTCGACCATGTGGGGATCCGCGGGAGGGCGGCGCGCCTTGGGATCTCCGAGGATGATGTCCCATGTGCTCGAGAAGCCGGCGTTCGGGGCGCTCAGCTCCTCGGCGCTCTGGAAGCCGCCGATCGGATTGCCTTCCCCGTCCTTGCCTCTCCGGAGGTCGGGCTGGCCCGCGTCGTTCCGGCGCGCGATGTCCTGCCAGGGGACGCCCACGAGGCCCGCGAAGAACACGAGCTCCGGCGGCCGAACCGTGCTGTTCTCGTCGGTCGGATCGAGATCCGAGAAGATCGGGTTATCGACGAGATCGCCCTCGTGATCCTCGATCCGCGCCTCCGTGAGCGCCTTCGTGTAGCGGTCGATCGGGTAGAGCAGGTTGGCCCCGAACCGCCGCTTCTGGTCGAAGCAGCGCAGGTTGTTCGCGTCCTCTTTCACGTCGAGCGGCGCGATCCTGCCCCCTTCGGTGCAGGTCTCATCGACCGGGCACTCGCCCCTCTTCGACGCGCACGACCTGCAGCACGGGTCATCTGGGCCTTTCGTCTCGCACTCCTTGCGCGGCCGGGGCATCCGGCTCGACCTCGCTACCCAGAAGGCCGTCCCGCCCTCGCGGATGGAACAGTCGTTCTCGTCCGACAGCATGATGATCGCGAGGAGCGAGTCCGGCCGGAGGAACGCCTTGCGCTGCTCCAGCAACGTCGTGTCCAGCCCTTCCCGCACCGCGTTGTCATTCACCTCCACGATCTTGTCGTGGGGCGCAGGATCCGCGAGGAACCGGTACCAGCTCTCCAGCTGCGACTCGTAGCCGCACCCGACGTCGCCCACACCTCTGACCATGTTCGTCAGCGTCGGCACGAGGCCGCCACCCTGGCCGTCGTCGAGGATGGACTCGCCCGCTGGGGTCAGCTTCTGCTCCGGGTCCCAGGCGAGGAAACCCTTGTCTCGATAGGTCGGCAGCTCGTTGTCGTCGTCCGTGTCGCTCCTGGCGATGAGGTGCCCCTTGTCGTTGTTGGAGGGGTGCTTCTCCTCCCCCTCGCACGGGCCCGCCGCGCCGTGGTCGCCGAGGCTCGTGCTGATGATCCCGATGTGGATGTCGAGGACGGGCTCGAACTCGCGCTCCGTGCCGCTCGGGCAGCTGCCGTTCATCGGCGGGGAGGATTCCGTGGGATCCAGCGGATTGATGCACCGGGGATCGACCAGCCGCCTCACGAGGTCGGGCACGGCCAGCGCGAGGATGTCCTGCTTGTCCTTCATCGACGCCGAGTTGTCGATGGTCAGGAGGAGATCGATCTTGTCGACGCGCTGCGGGAGCCGCTCGACGACGGTGCCAGTCGTGCGCGTATCTTGATGGGCGATGGGGCGGCTCAGGCACCCCGAGATGAGCGATGTCCCGCCCACGACGAGAGCGCTCATGAGCAACGCCGCTGCGCGGGCAGCGGGGGACGGAGGGCGATCGGCCATGGATCCTTCCTTGCGCGAGAGATGGAGTGGGCCCTTCGCGCGTCGCACACGGCGCGCGCGCGCTGCGCCGGCGCGCCTGTCTCGCGCGGAGTGGATGACAGGCCGCCAGGCGATCGCGAGTCAGACGCGGAGAGGGGGTGTTCTCTTGGCTGCGTGGCGAGAGGAGCGCGACGCCATCACGAAAAATGCAGGAAGCACAGGGAGGGCGGCGCGGCCGCCGCCTCGCGCAGGGGCGGCGCGGCCGTCGCCAGGAGCGACGGCGGCGCGGCCGTCCCCTGGAACGAACACGGCGCGGCCGTCGCCCGGAGCGGACGCGGCTCGCGCCTGTCGGTCATGGCGTTGTAAAATTGTAATAAAGAACGGAAATCAAGAAGGCCGGGCGCCGAGGGGGCGCCGTCGGCCGGGGTCGGAGCTCAGCTCTCGGCGGGGGCGGCCGTCTCGGCGCCAGCGACGACCGGCGCGTACTGCGCGAGGAATTTGCTCCAGCGCTTGGTCTTGCGGCCGGGCTTGCGGGAGCTCTGGGCGCTCCTCTCCTGCTTCTGGGCGACTTTGAGGGTGAGGTGCTGGTGCTGGCGCGTAGGGCGATACATGGCGGCGGATATGCTCGAAGGCGCAGCGCGCCGCAAGCCTCAACGCGACGGAAGCCGCGCCCGCTCGTCACGCTCCGGCCCCAGCCGGCCGAAGCTGTGGATGCCGTAGACGAGCACGACGAGCGCGAGCACCGTGAGCCCCATGCCGGCGTCGGACGGCCCGACGCCGACCAGCGCGAGCCCGGCCACGAGGAGCAACCCCCCGCCGCCGAGCGCGCGGCGCGCGCGGCCCTCGGTCGCTGTCGGCTGTCCCCCCCGGCGGCGCGCGGGTCGGCGCGCGCCCTCGTCCTGCTCGCGCGCGCTCACTGGAACTTCTGCGTCCGCGCGGAGGTGATGAAGTCCTGCACGTCGCGCGTCAGCTCGCGCTCGGCCGTGATCGTCGTGCGCTCGTGCGACTCGCCGACGAGATCGTCGTAGAGGTAGTTCTGCTGGTAGAGGAGGACGATGCGGATGGCCCCGTCCGGCCCGCCGCGGACGATGCGCAGCTTCTCGTCCCGGCCGTTCGGTGGTGGGATCGCGGCGCCGAGCGTCTGGGCGTCCTCCTCGGTCACGTAGACGACGCCGTACGAGCGGTTCTGCACGCCGACGTCGATGCGGACCTTGGCCCCGCTCACGAGATCGATCTGGCGCCCGAGCACCGGCTTCGCGCCCTCCTGCGCCATCGCCCGGCGGATCACCTCGATCGCCCGGCGCTCGTCGAGGGAGCGCAGCGGGTTCGGCGCGCGCGCCTCACCGCCGCCGCAGCCGGCGAGCGCGAGCGCCGCGGCCGCGATCCCGAGCGCGGCGCGCGCCGCCTCGCGCGCCCGGCCGAGGAGACG
>JAICEP010000796.1 GCA_025924095.1 Sorangium sp. | reverse complement strand
GCCTGGCTCATCAGCCGCGCCTGGAGGCCCATGTGCGACTCGCCCATGTCTCCCTCGATCTCGGCCTTGGGCGTCAGCGCAGCCACCGAATCGACGACGATCACGTCGACGGCGCCCGAGCGCGCGAGCATCTCGACGATCTCGAGCGCCTGCTCGCCGTTGTCCGGCTGCGAGACGAGGAGCCTGTCGATGTCGATGCCGACCGAGCGCGCATACGTGACGTCGAACGCGTGCTCGGCGTCGATGAACGCGGCGACGCCGCCCATCCGCTGCGCCTCCCGCATCGCGTGGAGCGTGAGGGTGGTCTTCCCCGACGACTCCGGTCCGTAGATCTCCACGATGCGCCCGCGCGGGTAGCCGCCGATCCCGAGCGCCGCGTCGAGCGACAGCGATCCGGTCCGGATCAGGCCGATGTCCCGGGTCTCGTTCTCATCGTTCAATATCATGATTGCCCCTTTCCCGAACTGCTTCTCGATGGTGCCGACGACGGTCTTCACGGTGCGGAGCTTCTCAGCGATCTCGGTCATCATCTTGGTCTCTTCCTTTCGACGTGCGTTCATTACGTGTTGCGTGTTGCGTGTTGAACATGCGCGCCCCCGAGCGCGCGAACAGCCGATTCAGCGCGGCCGTCGGGGCGGCCGCGATCGCGCCTGCGTCGCCGCGGGCGCAAGGGTCTTGGATCGCGCGGCAGGCTCAGGCGCCCGCTGCAGCGGTGGCAGGCGGCGGGCCGGAGGCGGCCTCGCGGTCGAACAGCCGCGCGCCGATCGCCTCGGCCACGTGCGCTGCGCGCACGGCGCAGGTCCTGTCCATGTCGGCGAGCGTCCGGGCGACCCGCAGCACCTTGGTGTACGCCCGCGCCGAGAGGCCGAGCCGCTCCACGGCCGACGCGAGCACGCGCGCGCCGGAGACGTCCGGCATGGCGACGCGCGCGAGATCGCGCGGGCCGAGCTCGGCGTTGTGCGTCGCCGCGACCTCCCCCGCCTCGAAGCGCGCGCGCTGCGCGGCCCGGGCCTCGACCACGCGCGCCCGCACCGCCGCGGAGCTCTCGGGCGCGTGCAGCGACGACCGGCCGTCGGCCCCAGGCGCCCGGAGCGGCGCGCACAGGTGAGCGACATCGACGGGAGGCAAGGCGATGTGCAGATCGATGCGATCGAGCAGCGGCCCGCTCAGCCGCGCGCGGTAGGCGCGCACCCGGTCGAGGGAGCAGACGCAGCGGTTCCCGCGATCGCCGTAGAAGCCGCACGGACAGGGGTTGATGGCGGCGACAAGGACCGGACGCGCAGGGAAGATGACGCGGGCGCGGGCGCGGCAGAGGGCGATCGTGCCCTCTTCGAGGGGCTCGCGCAGAGCCTCGAGGACGCCGCGGCGGAACTCGAGGAGCTCGTCGAGGAACAGGCAACCATGGTGGGCCAGGGAGACCTCGCCTGGGCGGATCGGATCTCCGCCCCCGACGAGGCCCGCGGCGCTCACCGTGTGGTGCGGGGCTCGGAAGGGGCGAGTCGCGACAAGGCCCCTGTCCGGGGAGAGCAGCCCGGCGACCGAGTGGATCGCCGTGATGTCCAGCGCCTCGTCGTAGGACATCGGCGGCATGATGGTGGGCAGTCGGCGAGCGAGCATGGTCTTCCCGCTCCCCGGCGGGCCCATCATGATGAGGTTATGTCCACCGGCAGCCGCGATCTCGAGGGCGCGGCGCGCCCCGTGCTGGCCGCGGACCTCGGCGAGGTCCACCGCCGCGGCGCCCGGCTCGGCGGCGATCGTGGCCATGGATCCGGCGCCGGGAAGGGCCTTTGTGCCGCGAAGGTGAGCGACGACGTGGCCGAGGTGCTCCGCGATGAGCACGTCGACGCCGGCCACGCTCGCCGCCTCGCGCGCATTGCCGTGGGGCACGATCGCGCGCAGGATCCCCTGCTCCGCCGCGCCGCGCAGCGCCGGCAGGACGCCGCGCACGGGGCGCACCGCGCCGCTCAACGAGAGCTCGCCGAGCAAACCGATCTTGTCGAGCCCCTCGGCGGGGACCTTGCCGAGCGCCGCGAGCGCGGCGATGGCGATGGCGAGGTCGTACGCGCCGCCGCTCTTCTTGAGGTCTGCCGGGGCGAGGTTCACGGTGATCACGTATTCGTCGAGCTCGACGCCGAGTTGCTGGAGCGCGGCGCGGACGCGCACGCGGCTCTCGCGGACGCTCGCCTCGGCGAGGCCGACCATCTGGAAGAACGACGGACCGCGGCCCGAGTCGACCTCCACGCGGATGGGGTGGGCGTCGAGCCCGAGCAGAGAGAACGTGAGCGCCGTGGCCTGCATGCCGGACCCCTTTCGCGAACAACGTGCCAGGCGGGGATGGACGCGATTTCAGGGACTTACGGGGCGGCAAGGGTGGCGGACGCGGCGGAGGGGGTGGCGGCCGCCAGGGGAAGTCGCCGTGACCGAGGCGCTCGTCCCCAGCCCGGCGAACCAAGGCTGGCTTCGCGACAGAACCGCGGAGCTCGATCGATGGAACGGTGCGCCCTCGCCGCGATCGACGCCTGTTGCTCGGCACGGATGCCCGGAGCTTCCGCCGTCGCGCCTCGTAGGCGTGCGCGAGCTCCATCATTGACACGGGTGCGCCAGGAGCCCAGGGATGAATTCGAGCAGAACGGATGCGCTGCCACGGCGCCCCGATGGAGGCGATCCGACGAGGCGGAGTGGCCCCTGACCGCCCAGCCCCGCGGCGTCGGCCGCTCGGCCCGTCCAGGGAGAGGTGCTCATGCGTGTTGCCAGCGACATCGGCGGGACGTTCACCGACCTCGTCGCCTTCGATGAGGACACAGGGGAGCTCTCGCTCGCCAAGGTCCCCACCACACCGGACGATCTCACGCGCGGTGTCCTGGAAACCCTCGATCCAGCACGGATCGACGCCGCCCGGATAGGGTGCTTCATCCACGGCACCACCCTGATCATCAACGCCCTCACCGAGCGCAGAGGCGCGCGCACCGGGCTGCTCACGACGCAGGGCTTTCGCGACGTGCTCGAGATCGGCCGGGCCAACCGGCCGGACATCTACAACTTCTCCTTCCGTAAACCCGAGCCCTTCGTCCCCCGAGATCTCCGCCTCGAGGTCACGGAGCGGATGGATCACAAGGGCGAGGTGATCACGCCGCTCGACGAGGACAGCGTGCGGCGCGGCGTCCGCGCGCTCCTCGACCGCGGCGCCCGCGCGATCGCCATCTGCTTCCTGCACGCCTACAGGAACCCGGCCCACGAGCGCCGCGCCGCCGAGATCGCCCGGGCCGAGGCCCCCCGCACACCGGTGAGCGTGTCGTCCGATATCACGCGGGAGTGGCGCTAGTACGCGCGCACGAGCACCGCGGTGCTGAACGCCT
>JAICEP010000795.1 GCA_025924095.1 Sorangium sp. | reverse complement strand
GCCCGTGCGCTGAGCGATCAGGGCGCCCACCTCGCGGGCATCGTGGTCCTGGCCAACCTTCAAAGCGGTATCGTCTATGCGCTGCGGCGGGAGGGGCTCGAAGTGTGCGCCAGTCCGCTCGCGCAGCGCGGGGCTGCTCGCCTGCACCGCGGCCGCTGACGAGCGCACCGCGACATCGCTCTAGGAGGGGACCATGGAGATTGACACCACAAAGCCGCATATCGGTCGGGTTTACGACTACGTCCTCGGAGGACACCACAATTACGAGGTCGATCGCCGCGCTGCCACGGAGATCATGAAGCTCGTGCCCACCTATCCGAAGTGGGCGAAGCTCAACCGCTGGTTCATCCAGCTCGTGGGACAGCAATGGTCCGAGGCGGGTATCACGAGCGTGCTCGACGTCGGCTCGGGGCTACCGACGCAGGGCCACCTCAACGACTATCTGCCCGAGGCGCGCATCCTGTTTTCGGACATCGACCCGGTGAGCGTGATCTACGGCGAGGAGATCCTCGCTGACAAGCCGAACATGCGCTACCTCCAGGCCGATCTGCGAGATCCGTCGCCGCTCCTCGCGGCCGCGGCGCAGTTCTTCGGCGCAGACCGCCGCATCGCGCTCGGATGCATCGGTATCCTGTACATGATGGACGAGGAGAGCTCGCGCGACCTCCTGCGGAAGATGCACGCGTTCTGCGCCCCTGGCAGCGTGCTGGCCCTCAGCTTCCTTGTGCCACGCGGCGCCTCCGCGGCGCACCACCTGAACAGCGCAGGGGCCCTCGCCGGGATCAAGGTCTACCCGCGCACGCCCGAGGAGATGGCGGCGCTCATCAAGCCATGGAAGGTGCATGCGTGCCGGTCGCTCGCGGCGTGGCTCGACCTCGAGGACTTCCTGACCCAGGAGGAGTACGAGTCGAGCCCGTTCGATATGCTGGGCCTGATCGCGCACCACTGACGGCGCCGCTGCGCGCTAGCTCGGCGGGGCCCCCGGGCGCCGCGCGGCGGGGCCTCCCTCCTCGGGCCGGTCCTGCCGGTCTTTCTCCCCGAGGATCGCCTTGGCCGCGCTCGTCCTCGCCGCCCCGCTCGCCACCGTCGCGTGGTCGACCACCCAGTGTGCGTCCAGGAGGTCCAGGTACTCGAGGTCGAGCTGCCCCCCGGAAGGCAGCATGAACACCGCCGAGATGTGCGCATGATGGAGCACCGCCTGCACCATCTCCCGCGGGATGTAGAGCGCCGCGTGCGTGAAGAGGTGCACAACCGGCGTGCGTGGATCGTGGTGCCGCGTCAGATCGAGGTCCGTCGCGAGCTCGGCGAACACGCGCGCCGGGTTCCTGCCGCGCTCCCCCTTGAACGACAGCAGGTGCGCCGTGGGGAGCTGGCCGTTCTTCGCGCGGTGGAGCTCGTAGAGGCGCGCGTCGAAGAAGCGGAACGCCACGTCCTCGCCCTCGAGCAGCAGCCGCTTGCCCGTGGCGATCGCCATCCCGCGGGCGAACGTCTGGCGATCGCCGCGCATCGAGGCCGACGCGTCGATGAGCAGATAGTGGATGCGCCGCTGCTCGTCCCGGCTCTGCTCCCGGGCGAAATAGAGCACCTCGTTGTCCGCGATCCGGCGCGCGAGCTCCACGTCGTCCCAGGCGAGCTCCGTCAGCACCATGCTGTCGATCGAGCCGCGCGTCCCGAGCCCCGAGTAGCCGTGCGCCGCCGTCGTGCCCGCCGCCGGGCGCGTCTTCGTCTCGAGCACGCTCGGCAAGATCTCCAGCGAGAAGTTCACGATGTCGTTCGCCTCGGGCGACGAGAGCGCCGCGAGCAGGTCGACCTGGGCGAGCGCCCCGGCCGACGCCTCCGAGCCCAGCATGCCGAACAGGCGCAGCGTCTCGATGTCGAGCGCGTCCGACATCGTGAGCACGTAGAGCCGCGAGACCTCGAGCGCCTCCAGCGCCCGCTGCTCGAACTCGCGCCGCGCCGACAGGAACAGGCCGCGGAGCTGCGGCTCGATCCCGTCGAACAGCGCCGCGTCCGCGGGGAGCATCGCGCGGTAGGCCGGCGCCGCGTGGGTGCGCGCCGCGACCGCGCTGAAGAGCCGCGAGAGCACCACCGTCACGAGGTCGTCGCTCATCCGGAGCTGCGCCGCGCAGCGCGAGGCCTCGCTCTCGGCGAGCTCCCGGAGCACCGCCCGGTACCCGTCCAGGATGCGCTCGGCGTCGCGGAGCCGGCCCGCGAGCTCCCTCGCGTCGCAGCGCGGGCCGATCTCGATCTGCTCGCGCGGCGTCGAGAAGAGCAGGCCCGCGTCGTGCACCAGCGCGAACGGCAGCACCACCCCGAGCCGCTCCAGGCTCTGGTGCCAGCGGATCGCGCGCAGCGCGAGCGACGAGCTCAGGGGCCGGACCTGCGAGAACGCGAGCGTGCCGAGCGGGCCGGCGATCGAGGGGTTCGCGAGCTGCGAGGCGGGGACCGGCACGGCCAGAGGTTCGCCTACAGGTTCGTCACGCAGCGGAGGCCGATGCCCGGCGCGCTCGCCGTCGCGAGCTGGTGGTAGCGGAACGCCGGGTTGAGCCAGAGCGAGACGCCGCCGTTGTAGCCGCCGCCCCGGATCGCCTTGCGATCGCCGGCCGGCGCCCCCTTCGGGTTCACCTGCTCCTCGTCCTTGTAGGTCTCGAACCAGTCGGCGGTCCACTCCCAGACGTTGCCGACGACGTCGTCGGCGCCGAACCTCGTCTTGCCCTTCGGGAACGAGCCGACCGGCGCCGTGCCGAAGAAGCCGTCGTCGGCGTCGTACATGCGCGTGCTCGGCGTGAGCCCGCGCGCCTTCTCCCACGCCGTGCACTCGGTGCCGCACGCGTTCATGAAGGTCCGATCGCCAGGCGCGTCGCCCCAGGGGAACTTGCGCCCGTCGGAGCCGCGCGCCGCGTACTCCCACTCGGCCTCGGTCGGCAGGCGCTTGCCGTGGACGTCGCAGTAGGCGTCCGCGAGGCTCCACGGCACGCAGTTGATCGGGTGCTTCTCGAGCTCGGGCTTGCCGAAGGTGCAGAGCTCGGCGAGGGCCGTGAGCGTCGTCTCGTGCTCGGCGGCGGACACCCCGTCCGCTCTCGGGAAGTCGGGCGTGGACGGCGGCCGCTTGCACTCCCCCTTGTCCGAGCACGCCTTGTAGTCGCCCGCGGTCACCTCGTGGATGTCGATGCAGAACGTGTCGAGCGTCACCTTGTGCGCCGGCTGCCACAGCTTGAACGCCGGCTCGTCGGAGCCCATGAAGAACTTGCCGCCGGTGATCATGACCATACCCGTCGGACACGTCGGCGCAGGAGGCACGACCGGTACGGCGACCGACGCGGAGCCGCTTGCGCTCGCGCTCGCGCTCGCGCGGGCAGCGGGAGCCGT
>JAICEP010000794.1 GCA_025924095.1 Sorangium sp. | reverse complement strand
TCCAGGGCACCCGCGATCCGCTGTGCCAGCTCGATCTCCTCCGGCCGGTGCTGAAGCGCCTCGGCAGGCGCGCGAGCCTGCATGGGGTGGAGGGCGGCGACCACTCGCTCGAGCTCCTGAAATCTGCGGGCCGGACGGGGGACAGCGTGCTCGCCGAGATCCTCGCCGCCGTCGACGCCTGGCTCGTGAAGCAGGCCTCTGGCAAGAAGCCATGACCACGGATGGAGCATGTGAGCCGATGATCCCGCAAGTACTGTTCTTCCTGACCCTCGGGTCGACGCTCGGGTGTGGGTTGATCGCGGGGGCGTTCTTCGCGTTCTCGAGCTTCGTGATGCCTGCGCTGGCCAGGCTCCCGCCGGCGGAGGGGATCGCGGCGATGCAGTCAATCAACGTGGTCGTGCTGAATCGATCGTTCCTGGGCGTGTTCGTGGGAACGGCGGGGGCGTGCCTGATCCTGATCGTCGTCTCCGTGCTCAGCGGGTCGGAGGCGGGCTCGAAGCTCCGCATCGCCGCGAGCGCGCTGTACCTCATCGGCACGTTCCTTTGCACGATGACGCGCAACGTCCCGCTCAACAATGCGCTGGAGAGGGTCTCGCCGGAGACCGCGATGGCCGCGGAGACGTGGTCTCGCTACGTCCCCGCGTGGACGACGTGGAACACCGTGCGGACGCTGGCGGCCCTCGCGTCCGCCGCCCTGTTCACGCTCGCCCTCGTCCAGCGCGCGCGCGCCGAGTGACCGCGATTCAGACAGGGAGGGAGGCCGATGCGGTGGAATTGCCAAAACTTCTGACCGTGGCATATTGGACGCCCCTTCGCCACCATGCCCGGTCCATCATGTTCACCCCCGACGAGTACCCGATTGCCCCCGGAGACGTGCTCCTCGGCAAGTACCGCGTGGAGAACGTCCTCGGACGGGGCGCGATGGGGCTCGTCGTCGCTGCGCGCCACCTCGCGCTCGACGATCGCGTCGCGATCAAGGTGCTCCTGCCGAAGTACGTGCAGGACGCAGAGGTCCTCCAGCGCTTTCTGAGAGAAGGGCGCGCCGCCGTGCGCATTCGCAGCCCGCACGTCGTGCGCGTCACCGACGTCGGCACGCTGGAGAACGGCGCGCCGTACATGGTGATGGACCACCTCGAGGGGAAGGACCTCGCCGCGGTGCTCGCGGAGAGCGGATACCTCCAGGTGCCCCTGGCCATCGAGCTCGTGCTCCAGGCGTGCGAGGCGCTCGCGGAGGCGCACGCGCAAGGCATCGTCCACCGGGACGTGAAGCCGAGCAATCTGTTCCTCACGCGGAACGCGGACGGCTCGCCGTGCGTCAAGGTGCTCGACTTCGGGATCTCGAAGATGACGCACGCAGAGGACCACGCGCTGACGCGGGTCGGGGGCGTGCTCGGCTCGCCTCTTTACATGTCCCCCGAGCAGCTCCGCTCGGCCAGCGACGTTGACGGCCGCGCGGACATCTATTCGCTGGGCGTCGTGCTCTTCCAGCTGCTCACGGGGCGAACACCGTTCGTCGCGCAGGAGCTCGCGCAGCTTGTCTACCTGGTCACGCAGGGTGAGCCGCAGAGTCTGCGCGCGCTGCGCCCGGACATCCCGGAGCCCCTGGAGCGGGTGATCCTCACGGCGATCGCGCGCGATCGCGATCGCCGTTTCCCGACCATCGCGGACCTCGCGCTCGCGCTTGCGCCCTTCGCCCCGCCGCACCTGCGAGCGACCGCCGAGCGCGTCTTCGGCGCGCTACGCGGCGCGCTCCCGGTCGCGGCCCCGCGGGGCGGCGCTCCTCTCGCGGCCTCGACGGCCGGGGCGGCGATCTCCGCGGCGACCCTGCCCCTCGACGGGGGAGCGCTCACGATCGCGCCGCTCGGCACGACGACCGGGAAGCAGCCATCGCGCGAGAGGCGCGCCTTGCCCATCGCGCTCGGGATCGGCGTTGCGATCGTGAGCTGCGGCCTGTTCCTCTGGCGCCTGTCGCCCCGAGCACCGGACCCCGTCGAGCGTGAGACCGCGCCGGCAGAGGGCCCTCGGGGCGCTGCAGCGGAGCCCCGCGCCACGCCGCCGCGCGACGCGCCGCCTCCGGCGATCGCGCCTTCCGCGAGCGACGCGCCGCCCGCGGCGATCGCGCCTTCCGCGAGCGACGCGCCGCCGCCGAGCGCCGCGCCCGGCGCGTCGGCCGAGGTGCCGCGACCGGACGCGCGCGCCACGGCCACCGCGGCGCCGAAGGCCGCGAAGCCGGGCGGCGCGGCTCCCCCGAGGCGCAGCGCGCCGCCCGTGAAGCGCCCTGCCAGCGCCGACCCCTTCAATCGCGATGTCTTCTGAACCCCTCGCAGAGACGATGACGCCCCAGCAGACGACGAAAAGCCGAGCGAGGCGCGGGCGCAGGTGGGTCGCGTGCCTCTGCGCGATCGGCTTCGGCCTGACGGCTGCGCTCGCGGGAGGCGGCGCGGCGAGGGCCGAGGACAAGGCGGGCGCCGTGGCGCTCTTCAGGGAAGCGGGAGAGCTCATCGATGCTGGCCAGCCGGCGCGCGCCTGCCCCAGATACGAAGAGAGCCTCCGCCTCTATGACAGCATCAACACCCGCTACTTCCTCGCAGATTGCTACGAGCGCATCGGCAAGATGGCCTCCGCGTGGGCGCATTTCCTCGAGGTCGCCGCCCGGGTGCGCGCGAGCGGCGACCGCGAGAAGGAGGCGAGGGCGCGCCAGCGCGCGGCGGCCGTCCAGCCGAAGGTCTCCCGCCTCACGGTGGTCGTCGAGGGCGCGAGCACGCCGGGCCTCGAGGTGAAGCGCGGCGGCACGCCGATCGGCCCCGGCCAGTGGGGCGTGCCCATGCCGGTCGATGCGGGGACCCATGTCATCGAGGCGAGCGCGCCGGGCAAGCGAACGTGGACGGCGCGGGTCGAGGTCGGGCCGGGCGGCGCGACATCCACCCTCGTCGTGCGCCCGCTGGAGGACGGCCCGGCGTCGAGCGACGCGGCCGGCGCGGGCACGGGGCGCCGCACGCTCGCGCTCGTCACGGGAGGCGCGGGGATCGTGACCGTCGGCGTCGCGACGGCGCTCGGCTTCGCGGCCAGGTCGAGGTTCGACGAGTCGAGCGCGTTCTGCAACGGCGACCGCTGCGATCGGCGCGGCATGGACATCCGCGACAGCGCCGTGGCGCGCGCGAACGTCGCGACGGTGGTCTTCGGCGTCGGCCTCGCGGCCATCGCCGGCGGCGGCGTGCTCTGGCTCACCGCGACGAGCCCGGCGAAGGGCGCGTCGGTCGGGCTGACGCCCACGGTGGGCGGCGCGCTCGTGCGAGGCAGCTTCTGATGCGTCTCCAGATGCTCATCGCCGGCCTCTGCGCGTCGATGCTCGCGGCCGGATGCGGTCTCGTCC
>JAICEP010000793.1 GCA_025924095.1 Sorangium sp. | reverse complement strand
TCGGTCGCGCGCGCGCTGCCCGCCGCCGGCGCGCTCGGGTCGACCTTCGCGCCGCTCGGGCGCCGCACCGGCGCGCTGCCCGCCGCCGGCGCGCTCGGGTCGACCTTCGCGCCGCCCGGGCGCGGCGCCTGCGCGTGGCCCGCCGCGGGGACGACGGCGATCGCGAGCAGCGCCGCGATGCATCCGCCCCGGCGCGCCGCGCGCCCCCCGCGTCGATCTCGTCCTCGTCGATCGCGTCGATCGCGTCGATCTTCCCCCGGCGAGCTCCGCTCCATCGATCCTCGCTTCCAGGCCACGGCATAGCGCGTGCCCGATCGCGGCGCGAGCGCGGCGAGCGGCGCGCCGGGTTGCGCGGAGCGGCCGCCCCGGGGCGTGAAGCGGTACGCGAATTTGGCCGGCGAGCGCGCGGCCCACTAGCCTGCTCCCATGCGCCGCGCGTCACGATGGGTGCTCTCGGCGGTGATGGCCCTGACCACGCTCACGGCCTCGCCAGCGTCGACCTTCGCCCGCGACACAAAGGTCGAGTGGAAGAGCGTCGACGTGACCGCAGGCGAAGGCCAGGCCCGGCGGGCGCGCTCGCTGCGCGGCATGCTCTCCAGCGCCGCGAAGAAGGCGGACTTCGGCAAGGCGCGCTCGGTCGTGCTGAGCGCGCGCGTCGTCGAGTTCACCTCGGCCACGCGGGGCGACGTCCACCGCGTGAGCTGCACCATCGTCGGCCGCGTCGTCGGCGGCCCCACCGCCCGCTCGCGCATCTCGTTCGGCGGCAGGCCGTCCGAGCGACAGGCGCTGGAGAAGCAGGTGCTCACGATGGTCGCCAACGGCGTCGTCGGCAGGCTCGCCTCGATCGTCCGCGCCCGCGCCGAGGCGCGCGACTGAGCCGACCGGCCCCGCGCGCGAGGTCGCGCCGCGCTCGACCTCCCCCGGGATCTGGATTACACGGCCCGCGCATCATGGAGCTGGACCGGATGGTGAGCGAGCTCTTCCATGAGGAGGAGCTCGCCCGCGAGGTGGCGAGGAAGCTGATGGCGATGGCGCAGCGCTCCGCGGACGATGCGAGCGCCGAGCGCGGGAGCCTGCTCACGTTCCTCCGCGGTCCGATGGAGCGGCACATGCGCTACGAAGAGGCCGCGATCTTCCCCCATTTCCAGGCCCGCGGGCTCGCCGAGGAGGTCCAGGTCGCGCTGAAGCAGCACGCCGCCGTGCGCGAGGCGACCGAGGCGCTGGCGAGCGTCGCGCAGGCCGACGTCGCAAGGAGCATCGTCAATGTCGCCCGGCTGCTCCTGCACCATACAAATTTCGAGGGCGACTACATTTATCCAGAGCTCACCCGCGACGAGTGGCGCGAGCTGATGAAGGAAACCGTTCGTCAGGGGATCTGAGGTGGCACGCAGGAACTCGACACGGATGTTCCCCTCGACGTAGGCTTTTGCCGTCGTGTCTACCGCAGCAGGTCAGGTGCTGAGCGAGCGCTACCGCCTCATCCGACCCGTGGGGCAGGGCGCGCAAGCCTCGGTGTGGATCGCGGAGCACCTGGCGCTCGGCACCCAGGTCGCCGTCAAGCTCATCGATCCCGAGCTCGCGAAGCAGGAGGACGCGCGCGAGCGGTTCCGCCGCGAGGCGACGGCTGCAGCCCAGCTGCGCAGCACGCACGTCGTGCAGATCCTCGATCACGGCATCGAGGGGGAGCAGCCGTTCATCGTGATGGAGCTGCTCGAGGGCGAGGACCTCTTCGATCGGCTCGCGAGCCGGCGCCGCCTCTCGCTCCAGGAGACATCGAAGATCGTGACGCAGGTCGCGCGCGCGCTCACCCGCGCGCACGGGGCCGGCATCGTGCACCGCGACCTCAAGCCGGAGAATTTTTACCTCTGCGCGAACGAGGACGACGAGGTCGTCAAGATCCTCGACTTCGGCATCGCCAAGGTGGGGCACGGGAAGCGCGCCGCCCAGCGCACCACGGTCGGCACGCTCATGGGCACGCCGCACTACATGAGCCCGGAGCAGGTGAAGGGGCTCCAGGAGGTCGACCACCGCGCCGACCTCTGGGCGCTCGGCGTGATCGTCTACCAGTGCGTGACGGGCGAGCTCCCGTTCGACAGCGAGGGGGTCGGCGACTTGCTGATCAAGATCTCGCTCGGCGAGATCCCGGTCCCCTCGAGGGTGAACCCGGAGCTGCCGCCGAGCTTCGACGCGTGGTTCGCGCGCGCGTGCGACCGCGAGCCGGGACGGCGCTTCAGCAGCGCGCGCGATCTCGCGGAGTCGCTCGCCCGCATCGCCGAGCTGTCGACCGAGACGGCGAGCAGCCCGAGCTCGCCGCGGCCGCCGCCGATGCCGTCCCGCGCCTTGCCGACGCGCCCGCCGGCGGCCCCGCCGCGACCGGCGACGGGCTCGACGATCCCCAAGGCGCCGCCGCTTCCCCGGATGGCCGACCCCACAGGCGCCGCCTCGACGCGATCGCCCGAGCGACGGCCGAGCGAGCATGCCACGAACACGGCGGCTGCTCCGCTGTCGGTCAGGCCGAGCGCGCGGGTCCCCGCGCGGCCCAGCGAGCGACCTCCGTCGCCGCCGCAGCTCACCGCGCGGCCTCCGCTCAGCGAGCGCTCGCCGCTTTCGGCTCGGCCCGGCGAGCGGCCGCTGACGCCGTCGCGGCTCACCGAGCGGCCTCCCCCGGCGCCGCCGCGGCTCACCGAGCGACCTCCTCCGGCGCCGCCGGGGCTCACCGCGCGGCCTCCTCCGGCGCCGCCGCGGGCCACCGAGCGGCCGCAGGTGTCGCCTCTGGCTCAGGTGAGCGAGCAGCCACCGGCCTCGTCCCACCGCGGCGAGCGGTCGCCGCTCAGCGAGCGCTCGCCGCTTTCGGCTCGGCCCGGCGAGCGGCCGCTGACGCCGCCGCGGCGCAGCGACAGCGCGTCGCAGAGGCCGCCGCTCTCCACAGGCACGCCGCTCTCCGCGCCGCCGAGCAACACGTCGCCCGCGACGGCGGACGGTGTCGAGGCCCCGTCAGGCTCGCTGGCGCGCAGCGAGACGCCCCGGGAGGCAGCCGACAGCGCGCCCTCGCTCCTCGACGTCGACATCGAGGAGTTTGAAGAGGACCCGATCGACACCGACGTGGACGAGCCCTGGATGGCGCCGGCCCTACCCGCGGCGCTCGGTCCACGAGCCGATGCGACGCCCGCCTCCGGGGAGCCCGCTGCCCACACGCCGGCCGAGCCCGCTGCCCACGCGTTGGCCGAACCCGCTGTCCACGCGCCGGCCGAGCCCGCTGCCCACGCGCCGGCCGAGCCCGCTGCCCACGCATCGGCCGAGCCCGCTGCCCGCGCGCCGGCCGAGCCCGCTGCCCACGCGCCGGCCGAGCCGGCAATGCCGACGCCCGAGAGCGGCGTGCCCC
>JAICEP010000792.1 GCA_025924095.1 Sorangium sp. | reverse complement strand
GTCCCCTCGAGGTACTCCATCACGAGGTACGGCTCGCCCCCGGCGAGCTTGCCGACGTCGTACACCCGCGTCACGTGCTCGCTCCGGATGCGCGCCGCGGCCTGCGCCTCACGCAGGAAGCGGGCCACGAGATCAGCGCGCTGGCGCGCCTGCGGCAGCAGGAACTTGATGGCTACCCGCTCGCCGAGCAGGAGATGACGGGCGGCGACCACCACGCCCATCCCGCCTTCTCCGAGGACGCGCTCGACCTCGTATTTCTCCGCGAGGACGTCCCCCACGTTGACCGGTACGACCATGCACGCCCTCGCTCTGAGTCTTCGCTAGTATCAAAACGGCGAGTGCGCGACAACGCGAGCTTTCCCGGAAAGGAAAGCCGCCACGCCCTCCTCGCCGCCGAGGGCGCGCGCATCGCCGCCGGGAGAACGCGCGCGCCTTGTTTCCTCGCCGCCTCGACACGGCGCGTTCGCGGGGACAAGGGGCCCGTTCGGGTTCGCCAGGCGCGCTCGCTGCCTGTATATGCATGCCGCAGTTTCACCATGACCAACGAGCCGACCGACCCCTTCGCCCTCGCGCGCGAGCTCCTGGAGCAGCGGCAAACCACTGAACCGACCGACGCGACCGCCATGACGCTGGCCACGGCGGATGCGTCCGGGCGCCCCTCGGCGCGGATGGTGCTGCTGAAGGGCATCGACGAGCGCGGGTTCGTGTTCTTCACCAACTACGAGAGCCGCAAGGCGCTGGAGATCGCGGCGAACCCGTTCGCCGCGCTGTGCATCCACTGGGCGAAGGCGGCCGAGCAGGTCCGTGTCGAGGGCCGCATCGAGCGGATCAGCGACGCAGAGTCGGACGCCTACTTCGAGACCCGCGCGCGGGGCAGCCAGATCGGCGCGTGGGCGTCGCGGCAGAGCGCGCCGCTGCCCTCGCGCGAGGAGCTCATCGATCGGGTGCGCGAGATCGAGGCCCGCTTCGAGGGACGGCCGGTGCCCCGGCCGGCGTTCTGGGGCGGCTACCGCGTGGTGCCGGAGCGCATCGAGCTCTGGCGCGGCCAGGAGAGCCGCCTGCACGACCGCGTGCTCTACCTCCGCGACGGCGACCGCTGGCGCGTCGAGCGGCTCTACCCCTGAGCGACGCGGTCGTTGATCGCGCGCTCCGTCACGCTCCGTGACGTGCGCGCGCGGGAGGAGCCATGAAGTCGAAGACCGATTATTTCTACTTCGAGACGAAGGCCAAGCGCGAGCTCATCAACGTCACCGATCGCGTCGCGGCCGTCGTCGCCGCGAGCGGCATCCAGGAGGGCATGGTCCTCGTGAGCGCCATGCACATCACCGCCGGCGTGTTCGTGAACGACCACGAGCCGGGCCTCTGGGAGGACATCTGGGCGTGGCTCCAGCAGCTCGCCCCCGAGGGGCCCGACTACCACCACCACCGGACCGGCGAGGACAACGGCGACGCCCACCTCAAATCGATCCTCGTGCACCACCAGGTGATCGTGCCGATCACCGCGGGGAAGCTCGATCTCGGGCCGTGGCAGCAGATCTTCTACGCCGAGTTCGACGGCAAGCGGCGCAAGCGCGTCGTCGTCAAGGCGATGGGAGAGTGACGCCCCCGGCGCGCCGCGCCAGCCCGGCGGGCGGCGAGGTCGAGGGGGACGTCGCCCCGGTTCCGCGCGCCAGCGATCCGTGGCGCGCGGAGGGGCGGGCGCGACGTGCGCGCCGGATCATAATATATCGAACTTATTGATATTTTTGCCGGATCGGCGCGCTAGCCGCCGACCTGCGCAGCGGGCGCCGGCGCGTCGGGCCGGCCGGCGCAGTACGTCCTCGCTCCGCCCTGCATGAGCGAGGCGATCGCGCCGAGCGCGTCCGTCCAGGCCTGCTGGTGCTCGGGGGTCCAGTCGGCGGCGGCGACCTCGGCCATCGCCGAGATCAGCGCGTCGGCGACCCAGGGGTACATCGCGTCCGTGACGCCGTAGTCGACGTGCTTGGCCCCCATCGCCATGAGCTTCTCCTCGAGCCAGGACGCGTCTTCCAGCCGGTCGATGACCGCGGCGAGCGTCTCGGTGAGCATCTTCTCCTGATGGTCCTGGCTGTTGCGCCCGAAGAGCGGCTTCACCTGCGGATACCGCGAGAACAGGATGCCGTAGAAACGGTGTGTGAGGTTGGGCTCCCTCTCGATCACGAGCTCGAAGCTCTCCCGCAGCAGGCCCACGTTCAATCCCATGACAACCCTCCGAGCCGGGCGCGGTGCCCGCGCGCCAGCCGTTTTCTTCGCCGTCCAGCTCCCCCGCCGGCGCGCAGGGACATCGCACGGGCCGTGCCATGAGCGTCTCTCCGCCAGATCGCGCCGATCCCGCCCGCCCGGCGCGCGCCGCGACCGGCGACGGTTTCCTCCAGGAAACCAGGCCCGCGGCCGCGCGCGGTCGCGAAGGCGACGCCGCGCCCGCGAGACGCCCAGCCGCGCTTGCGCCGCCGGACCCCAGGGTGTTTCCTGCGGTGGTTTCCGGAAGGAAACCGCCGTCGCACCCGTCTCCTCGAGGAACCCCGTGACCCTGCTCGACGCCGTGCTCAGCCTGTCCGAAGCGCCCGTCCGCGACGAGGCGCTGCAGCGGATCCTGCGCGCGCTCGCGCAGGTGACGGCGGCGGACGCGCTCTCGGTGCTCGCGGCCTCAGAGGACGGGTCGGTCGGCGTCGCCGCGCAGATCGGGCTGTCGCCGGCCGCCCTCGGGATCAGCTTCCGGCCCGCGGAGCACCCGCGGCTCCGCAGGGCGACGCTCGCGGCCGGGCCGATCCGGTTCCTCGACCCGAGCGAGCCCGACCCCTACAGCGGCTGGCTGCTCGGCAGCGCCGGCGAGATCAACCCGATCCACGCCTGCATGGCCGTCCCGCTCCGCGTGCAGGGCCGCCTCGCGGGGCTGCTGACGCTCGACGCCTGCGATCCCCACGGCCTCCGCGGCCTGCGCGACGAGGACGCGCGCGTGTTCGCGGGGCTCTGCGCCGGCGCGCTGCGGCTCGACGCCGGCCTCGCGCCGGCCCTCGCCACGACGGAGGCGGGCCTCGCGCTCGGCGGCGCGCCCGGGGGCCCGGCGCTGCCCGGCAGGTCAGCCGCGATGCAGCGGATCGAGCGCGAGATCGCGATGCTCGCCCCGCTGCCCGTGCCGGTGCTCATCACGGGCGAGACGGGCGTGGGCAAGGAGCTCGTCGCCCGCGCGCTGCACGAGCGGTCGCCCCGGGCGGGGCGGGCCCTCGTGATCGTCAACTGCGCGGCGATCCCGGCGCAGCTCGTCGAGTCGGAGCTCTTCGGCCACCGCAAGGGCGCCTTCACCGGCGCGACGGCCGCGCGCGCCGGCAGGTTCGAGGCGGCCCACGGCGGGACGATCTTCCTCGACG
>JAICEP010000791.1 GCA_025924095.1 Sorangium sp. | reverse complement strand
GCGGGCGGGGACCGGCCGTAGCGCCCGCGCTGCCGGGCAGCGCGGGCGCTACCGGCGTTGGGGACGCTCGCGGCGTTGGGGACGCTCGCGCTGCCGGGCAGCGCGGGCTGCGCGCGCTACGGGCGACGCTTCGGGCGCGACAGCCTGGACATGACCTCGTCGTAGGCCCACTTGACGCGCATGAACTCGCGGGCGTCGCCGCCGCGATCGGGGTGCGTGACAAGCGCGAGCCGGCGGAACGCCCGGCGGACCTCGGCCGCGCCGGCGGCCTCCGCCAGGCCGAGCACCGCGAACGGCGACACGCCGCGCGCGGAGGCGGGCCGCGACGGGGCGCGCCGCGGCGGGTCGTGAGGAGCCGGCGGGGGCGCCTCCCCCCGACCCGCCGCGCGCGGCCTGGGCCAGGGGGGCTCGCCGCGCAGGATGCGCGTCCAGGCCGTCGCCCACGCCGGCTCGATCTCGACGAGCGGGCGCCCGGCGGCGCGCTCGGCCTGCGCCCGCGCCTCCTCCGCGGTCCGCGCGCCGCCCTGGCTCGCGTCCGGCGGGCGGAACGGCTCGCGCGCGGGCTCATCGGTCCACCAGGCGGCCCACAGGAAGCGGCGGCGGCGCGTCGGGGTCACCGCGTAGACGCCGCGGAGCGGGAGCGTCATCGGGGCCGGGCCCTCAGAAGATCTCGGGGCACCACGGGGCGCGCGCGGCGCGGAACAGGCGATCCGCGCGCTCGATGGCGCCCTCCGAGAGCGGCTCGACCTGGCCGGCGTCGGCGAGGCACCGGAAGGAGACGCCGCCGAGGTACGCCGAGCCGAGCGCCGAGATGTCGAGGCGGACGTCCGGCGCCTCGCGGGTCCGCGCCGCGCGCCGCTCGCCCCCGTGCAGCCGGAACCGGCCGGCGTTCGAGGGACAATCGCGGTCGGAGATCTCGAGCGTGAGCGGCTCGCCGCTGCCGTAGGCGCGCGCCGCGAGCGCGGCCTCGACGTCCACGATGCGCACCCAGAGCCCGTCGCTCGCCGTGAGGCGCAGGCGCCGCGGCTCGACGAGGAGCAGGCCGAGCGGGTGATCCGGCGGCAGGAGGCTCGCCTCGATCCGCTGCGCCAGGTCGAGGTCGAAGAGGTAGCGCCAGACGAGCCGGGTCCCGAGCGGCGTCGCGCCGATCGCCTCGATCACGCGGATCGAGCCGCTCGGGATATGGGACGAGTCCCACCGGTGGTGCATGCAGTAGAGCGCATACGCCTCCGCGCGCCCGTCGACCTCGATCACGACGCGCTGCACGGGGCCGCCTCCCTGGCGGGCGAAGTCGTCGTCGGCCAGCCGGCGGACCTGCCACCACACCGCCGAGCGCGCGAGCATCCCGGGGGCGAACGCGCGGGCGCGCTCCCAGACGGGCGCGAAGGCCTCGAGCGCCTCCGCCTTTCCGAGCAACCGCGCCCGGCCCTGCGCGCCCGTCTCGTGGCGGAACGCGGTGCGCTCCCGCTCGATCGAGATGGAGCACGCCTGCGACGCGAGGCCGTAGCCGAAGCGGCCGTAGATGGCGCCCTCGGTGGCCCAGAGCGAGGAGATGGGCCGCCCCTCGGCCCGCGCGTCGTCGAGGTGCCGGCGGATGAGGGACGTGAGGATGCCGCGGCGGCGGTGCGTCGAGGTCACCCCGACCATCGTGAGCCCGGCGACCGGGACAGTGCCGCCCGGCGTGGTCATCGTGAGCGAGAACGAGCCGGCGGCTCCGACGAGCGACGCGCCGTCGTAGGCGCCGAGGCGCGACGTGAGCTCCGGGAGGCGACTCATGCCCTCGAGGCGCTCGGGGTTCGGGAGCGCGCCGAACGCAGTGAGGATGGGCTGACTGAACTCGGCCTGTTGCTCGGCGGTCATCTGCCGGAGCTCGATGTGCATGCGGCCACGATACCAAAGAAGCCGCGCATCCCGGCGCCGAGATCTCGGGCGGCGCCGTGCGCGCGGCGGCCTACGCGCTCAGCCGCTCCCGCTCTCGGGCGGCCGCACGCCGGATGCGCGTCTTCAGCCAGGCCTCGATGAGCGGCCACACCGTGAGCGGCGCGTCCCTTCCGACCACGACGTCGAGGTGGCCGCGCGGGAACTCGCGGTACGTCTTGTCCGACGAGCGGCTGAAATTGTAGGCGGGCTTCACGGACGCCGGCGGCGCGAGGTCGTCGCGCGTGCCCGCGATGATGAGCAGCGGCAGGTCCAGCTGCTCGAACCGCTCGGCGTAACCGAAGAGGCTCCCCATGTGGTGGCCGCTCTTCCGCGACGCCGCCGCGTCCAGGAACATGTTCCGGAGCACCGTGATGCTGCCGCTGTCCATGGCGAGCGACATGTGCTGCGTGAGCACCCGGGTCTCCATCGAGCCCGGGACGAACCCCCGGATCGGCAGCGGGAAGATCGGGCTCTCGATGAACGCGCGCACGAACCGGAACGGCTCCCCCCACGCCGACAGCGCCAGCGCGCCCTGCCCGAGCGGGACCCGCTGGTCGACCGTCAGCATCAGCCGGCCGAGCAGCGCGAGCGCCCGCGACCCATGCGTGAACAGGTAGGGGCTCCCGAGCGTGACGATCCCGCCCACCGCGTCGCCCATCGTCGGCGCGGTCGCGTAGCTGACGAGGCCCCCGAGCGAGTGCCCGATGAGGTACACAGGCCGCGGCCCCGAGATGCGCCGGATCTCCTCGATCGCCGCCGGCACGTCCTCGCGGACGAAATCGGTCACGTGACCCGGCCGCCGCGCCCCGAGGTGCCGCGACCGCCCGTGCCCCCGCAGATCCAGGTTGAAGACGTCGAAGCCCGCCCGCGCCAGGTAGTTCGAGAAGCTGCGCGACGGCAGGTGCCAGATGTAACGGTTCTGGCCGTACCCGTGGATCAGCAGCACGCTCGCCACCGTGCTCCGCAGCCGCGCGCTCCGCTTGCGGATCATCGCGAGCGGCACATCGTGGACGATCGCCTCCCTGTCGCCGACCGACTCCTCCACCCCCGGCGCGCGCGCCCCCTCGATCCCACGGCTCGCCGGCGCGATCTCGTGCGCGGTGCTGCGGACCCGCACCACCACAAGCTCCTTGATGAACCTGTCCCGCTCATCGCGGTCGACTGTCTGCTCCACCTGAGACTGGTGCAGGATCATCCTTTCCGTCTATTGCGGATTATTTTGCTGTGCGCAACCTCGGCCAGGCGCGCTTCGACGCCGTGCGACACCGGCGCCGTGGCGGCCGCCCGCGTCGTCGTCGCGCGGCCGCTCGGGCCGGGCGCGGGCGGCCGCGCTCTGGCATGCCCTGGTGGAAAAAGCTCTGCCTCGGGCGGTCCGCAGGCGTCACACGGCGCTGCGTCTCGTGTACCCTCCCCTCGGCTGGTACCCGGTGCACCGGGGCGCGCGGAGAGCCGGAGTTTGGCCTCGGCGCGTTCGTTCCGT
>JAICEP010000790.1 GCA_025924095.1 Sorangium sp. | reverse complement strand
GCCACGATCGCGCTCGGGGACGTGATGCTCCCGGCCGGCCTCGGGCCCGCGGGAGAGCCGATCGGCGGGCTGCTCACCGAGGGCGGGAGACCTCCCGACGGCGAGCTCGCCGCCCCGGAGGAGGCCCCGCCCGGCGCGGCGCCCGCGGCGGGCTTGGCGGCCTGGCCCAGATCCGGCGCGACGCCGGACAAGACGGAGGCAGGCGCCGCCGGCGCCGACGCCGCAAACGCTGGCAGGGGCGCACCGCCCGGCGAGACGGGCGCCGACGCCGCCGGTCTGGACACGGGCGCACCGCCGGACGACACCGACGCCGCCGGAGCGCCCACCGCCGACGCTGGCGCGCTGCCCGGCGCGGCGGCGGGCGCGCCGCTGCGGCCTGACGACAGCTCCGCCGGCGCCGCCCTCGGCGTGGCGGCGCGCGGCGTGTCGAAGCGCATCGCCTTCTGCGCGAGCTGCACCACGGGGAGGATCTCGCGCGGCGGGATGTTCGCGGCGATCACGTCCGGCCCGGCGATCGCGAGCTCGCCGTCGGCGTGGAACGGAACGCCCGGGCGCTCGCGCTCCTGGTTGAGCCGCGCGTTGTCGATGGCGACGCGGACCTCGAGCGGGATCCGGGTCTGCCAGAGCCGGCCGTCGATCGCCGTGCGCACGTCCCACGGCGTCAGGATCGGCGTCCTGCCGATGCCCTCGAACGGGCTCCGGTCCGCGAGCAGCGCCTTGAGCAGCCAGGCGACGATCTCCTGGTGCTGCGGCGTGTCCTGATCCCACGGCATCGACTCGCGGAAGAACTGCCAGTAGCCCCCGGCCGGGCCGTACACGGAGAGATCGCGCGGATCGAACGCGGCCTCGAACGCGCGCGGGGTGATGTCGCCCTCGTCGATGACGGAGTCGATGAGCGCGCCCTGGAAGTCCGGCGTTTTGCGGCGGGCGGCCCGCGGCGAGAGGCCGGTGAGGGAGGTCGTGATCTGCTGGCGAACGTCGCTCCGCTCGCGGAACCAGTCCATCCGCTCGACCGCGCCGAACCGCTCGCGCAGCTTGACCGGCGTCCACCACGGCAGATCGAGCTCGCGCAGCCGCGCGATCAGCTCGGCCACGAGCTGCAGCGCCGGCTCGCTCGCGAGGTGTACGCGCGCCTCTCTCCTCAGCGTCTCGTCGTCCTTGCTCTCGGAATCCCGGTGCTGCAGCGATCGCTCCGCCATCGTTCCTCCGTGTTCCCCCGGCCGTTCAGCTGAATATCAGAACCGGATCCGCGACGGCCAGCCCGCGCGCGCGACGGCCGAGCGCGCTCCGGCCCGGCGCGACCCGGGCCTCGACGCGAGCGCGCGGCGCGCATCTCCCGCGGACCGCCAGGATGTCGTTCTGCAACGACGCGCGAACGCAGCGGCGAACAGCGGCCGATCTTCAAGGGCGCCCCCTCTGCGTGGCCGAGGCCAGCGCCCGAGACCACCCGGCCGCGACGCGCGCCGCCTTGGATCTCGGCGCTGGGTCGATCCGGGCTAGGCTCTCGCGGCCATGCAGGAGGACGCAGGAGAGGGCGCGCGCGAACGCGCCGCGCGAGGGTTCGATCGGCTGGACCGCCCCGGGCGCGGGCTCTCGCCCTGGGCGCGCCGCGTCGCGTGGTCCGCCGCCGAGGCGATGCTCTGCGACGAGGACGAGCGCGGCGAGCTCGCCCCGCCGGGCGCCGAGGTGTGCGAGCGCGCGGTCGCGGCGCTGGATCTCTCCCTCGGGCAAGCCAGCCCCGAGACGCGGCGCGGCTTCGCGCTGCTGGCCGCGTGCCTCGAGCTGCTGCCGCTCTTCGTGATCGGCGCCTTCGGCCGGATGAGCCGGCTCTCGCTCGGCCGACGGCTCGCCTACCTCGAGGCGCTGGAGTCGAGCCGCTCCGGGCTCCTCGCGATGCTGCTCGTCGCCTTCAAGGTGCCCATGTGCATCTCCGCCTTCGAGGAGGGCGCGGAGCTCGCGCTGACGGGCCTCGACCGCGAGAGCACCGCGGCGCGGCGCAGGTTGCCCGGGCTCCGCCCGGCCGCGGTCGCTCCCGCCGCGCCGCGCGGGGAGGCGGACGAGGGCCCGCGCGCGCAGCCCGCCACCACGTCCGGCGCAGGCGGTGGCGCGTGACCGGCGCCATCGCGTCGAGCGAGCCGATCGTCCGCGGGCGCGACCTGCCGGCCGGGTTCGACGAGCCGTGCGACGTCGTCGTGGTCGGCTCCGGCGCCGGCGGCGCGGTCGTCGCCGCGCAGCTCGCCGAGGCGGGGCGCCGCGTCATCGTGCTGGAGGAGGGCCCCTACTACCGCCCCGACGACTACCAGCGCTGGAAGCCCAGCGAGTCGCTGCGGCGGCTGTTCCGCGAGGGCGGCATGGTCACGGCGTTCGGCGTGGGCCAGACGCCGATCATCTCGCTCACGCAGGGGCGCGCCGTCGGCGGCTCGTCGGTGGTGACCGGCGGGGTCTGCTTCCGCATCCCGGGCGGCGTCCACGCGCGGTGGGTGCGCGACCTCGGCCTCGACGAGCTGTCGGAGCGCGCGCTCGAGGCGGCGTACGAGAGCGTCGAGCAGCGGCTCGACGTCCGCGAGGTCCCCGAGGCGATGCGCTCCGCGTCGACGGCGCGGTTCGTCGAGGGGGCGAGGCGGCTCGGCATCCCGATGCGCCCGCTCCGCCGCAACACCGGCGACGCGTGCGAGGGGAACGGCCGGTGCAACTTCACCTGCCCCGCCGGGGCGAAGCGCTCGGTCGACGTCGCCTACCTGCCGTCAGCCACCGCGCACGGCGCGCGCGTCGTCGCCGACGCGCTGGTCGAGCGGATCGACGTGAAGCGCGGGCGCGCCGCCGGCGTCGAGGGGAGGCTGCTCGGCGGCGAGCCGGGGGCTCCGCCGCGCCGGTTCCGCGTGCGCGCGAAGGCCGTGGTCGCGGCGTGCGGCACGCTGCACACGCCGCTGCTCCTCCGCACGGCGGGCGCCTTCAAGGCGAGCGGCGCGCTCGGCAACGACGTGACGCTGCACCCCGCGGTGCGCGTGGTCGCGCGGTTCGACGACGCGCTGAACGGCTGGGACGGCGCGCTCCAGAGCGTCTACTCCGATCACTTCGACGCCGAGGGGATCAAGCTCGTCGGCGTCTACTCGGCGGTGAACGTGCTCGCAGCGGGCCTCCCCGGCGTCGGGCCCGCGCTGCGGCGGCGGGTCCGCGCGCTGCCGCGCTGCGCCGTCTTCGGCGCCATGATCCACGACGAGGGCGGCGGCCGCGTCCGCCCCGGCCCCGGCCGCGAGCCGCTCGTCTCGTACGCGATGGCGCCGCGGGATCTCGCGCGGCTGCGCCGCTCGATCACCCTCCTCAGCGAGATGGCGATCGCCGCCGGCGCGCGCGAGGTCTACACCGCGATGATCGGCGAGCCGCCGATCACGTCGATGGACGCCGCGCTCG
>JAICEP010000789.1 GCA_025924095.1 Sorangium sp. | reverse complement strand
TGGCGGCGGGGGGTCGTGACGGATCGAGTCGGTCAGGAGGGGCTGGCGGCGGGGGCTGCCAGGTCAATCCACCCCGGCCAGGGGCGCTTCCTCGTCGATCGCGGGCTCGCCCGCGCCGCCGTCTGCCGGCGGGGCGCCGTCGGCCGCGTCGGTCTCCTTGCCGCCCGAGCGCCGGCGCTCGGCCTTGCCCGCCTCCCGCTGCAGCGGCGCGAGCAGCCGGCGCGTCGTCTCCGTGTCGGCCTCCTCGAGCTCCAGCATCTGAAGCACGGTGCGCACCACCTTGATCCAGCGGTTGCGTGCCCTGAGCTGACCGCCGCGCGACTCGGTCGCTCCCGGCTGGTCCTGCGCCTCCAGGTGGATGCGCTGCGCGTCCAGCTTGCCGAGCTCGTCGCCCGCGGCGAACCACGCCTGCACCGCCTTGAGCAGGTGGCCCCCCGGCGTCGGCAGCGCCTTGAGCGCCGCCTTCGACTCCGGCGTCAGCCGGTCGCGCGCGAGCTTCACCTCGCCCGCCTCATCGCTGTAGCTCGCCGAGATGAACTTGAGCCCATCGGCGAAGAGCTGATCGCGGAGATCGAGGTAGATCGCGGCGTCCTCGGGAGCGTCGGCCAGATCGGCGAAGCCGGTGAGCACCGCGTGGGCGCCGCGGGCCTTGCGATCATGGATCTGATCGAACGTGACCTGCTTTTGCTGGATGCCGGTGAGCTCGTCATTCGCCTTCTTCTGCCGGCGGTGCGACTTCAAGATACCGTCGTGCGCGGCCTCGATATCGTCGATGAGCGGAGCGCACCGCTTCAGCGACACGAGGCGCGGCCTTTCGCGCTCCGGGTCGAGCCAAGCCGCCGTGATCTGGACCATCTGACGAGGAGAGAGGTCTTTGAGCGCCATGGTGCCTCCTTGGTCTTCCTCCGGCGACGATCGCCGGGGAACGCACCCTCGGTGAGGCTTTCAGATCGGGCGCTGTCCGTGAAGGCCGTTCGCGCGACGCAAACGTGCCCTCGCCACCAGCTCTGCGGCAGTTTTTCGGCCGGCTTGAATCGCGGCCTGCCCGGCGCCGCCCTCCAGCCGTCGTCCCACCTCGCGGGCCGCCTCGAAGGCGAGGACACGACAAGCAGCTTTTCGACCTTGGAGCTGGTGATCTCGGTGACGGTTGAACGCGGTGGGCGCTCTACGGCGGTTCGCTCGGCGGCGGCGCATCGACGTCGCTCGCCCGCAAATCGCCCCGGAGCCGCCTTCGCAGCTGCTCGTCCATGCGCAGCGCGTACTTCTCGTGCACGCCGAGCGCCGCGGCGACCTTGGCCCAGGAGAGGTCCTGCCAGTACCGGAGCTCGATGAGGCGCGCCTCGCGCTCATCGAGGCCGCGGAGCGCCGTCCTGAGCGCCTCGAGGGCCTGGGTGCGCGCCATCGCGTCCTCGGGGTGCGCCCTGAGCCGCTCGCCGGCATCCGCGACGAAGCGCGCGAAGACGAGCGCGCGACACTGGTCCTTGAGCTGGTTCAATACGTCGGTGTCGTCGTCACCGAACGGATCGCCCGCGTCGCGCATCGACTCGGCCGCAGCGAGCGCGGCGTCGAGGCCGGCGCGCCGGAAAGACGCCTCGCGGGTGAGCAGCCGGAGGACGGCGCCGGCGACCCGCTTCCATGCGTAAACGCCGAACGGGACGCCGCGCGCGGCGTCGTATCCGGGGCTCGCTTCGAGGAGCGCCTGATAGGCCGTCTGCTCGCAGTCCTCCAGGCCCTGTCGCGTCCGCACGCCATAGACCCGCGCGGTCGTCCGCGCGACGTGGCGCGCCATGGGCAGCGCCTCCAGCACGCGCTCATGATCCGGAGGCGATGGAGACGGACGCTGGCTGCCTGTCACCGCCGCCCACCGAAGGTCCCGTCGGCGGGCTCGGGCGCCGCCTCGCCCTCGCCCGCTCCCTCACGGGCCACCGTGCCGCTCTCGGACAGGATGGGGTGCCTCGCCCGCAAGCGATCGTCGAGCGCCGCCGCCGCCGGGTGCGTCGTGATGAAGACCGTGAGGAACCTGCGATAGTCCTCGATCTCCTCGGGGGAGAGCGCCCGGAGATACGGGCCGAGCGCGTCGGCGAGAACGACCTCCAGGAGGGGATCCGCGTCGCCTGTCAGGTCCAGGTCGTCGTTGTCGGCAGCGTCGTGCGTCATGGTGACCTCGCGCAGGGGAGCCCGGGTGCGGTGCGGCGCCCCTTCTATCTCGAAATCACCCCCGGCGGGCCGGTTCGGACAAGGAAAGCGACGTGACAGGATGGTTTGTCGCGCCACCCGGAGGCGCTGCGGCGTCGGGCGCGGGCCGGGGCCTTGCGCCCGCGCGCTCGGCGGCTGGCAACTCCTTGAAGCGACGTTGCTTTTCGACAATCGACAGCGCCGGTGCGCTTTCTTTGTCCGAGCCGGCCCGGTGCTCGTGATTTCCTTCTCAGGAGACCCTGCTGGTGGCACGCCTCACGTCAGACAGCTCCGGGCCCGCCGGCGACGCCGTGGATGCGCTGGAGGGGACGCCGTACCGGGCGCTCCGGGCGCTCGGGCGCGGGGGCATGGGGGAGGTCATCGAGGCGGAGCACCGCGCCCTCGGGAAGCGGGTGGTGGTGAAGCTGGTCCGCCGCGCGCTCGCGGGGGATCCACGGTTCGCGGACCGGCTGCGGGTCGAGGCGCAGGCGCTCGCGGTGATCGCGTCGCCGCACGTTGTGGCGGTGATGGATCTCGGAACGACGCCGGGAGGCCGCGCGTATCTCGTGATGGAGCGGCTCGAAGGGGGGACGCTGCGGGAGGAGCTCGAGCGGCGCGGCCCGCTGCCGGTGGCCGAGGCGATCGAGGTCACGCGGCAGGTGCTGGCCGGGCTTTCGGCGGCGCACCGGGTCGGGATCGTGCACCGCGACGTGAAGCTCGACAACGTGTTCCTGTGCGCGCCGGGGGCGGCGGCGCCGGGGGCGGCCCGCGTCGTGAAGGTGCTCGACTTCGGGGTCGCGAAGGTGCTCGACGCCGGCATTGCCCGGACGGGGCCGGGGGCAGCGCCGCCGCGATTCCTCGGCGGGCCGGCGTATCCGACCGAGGCGGGATTGCTCGTCGGGACCCCCAGGACGGCCTCGCCGGAGCAGGCGCGATGTCAGCCGGTCGACGCGCGGACCGACGTGTATGCCGTCGGGTTGCTGATGTATACGCTCCTTGTGGGGCATGGTCCGTTCGCTCATGTCGAGGACGCGCTGGAGGTGCTGCGGGCGCACGTGGGGGAAGCGCCGGCGGCGCCGTCGCGGTACGCGGCGCAGGGGATCCCGGCGGCGGTGGACCGGGCGGTGTTGAAGGCGCTGGCGAAGCTGCCGGAGGAGCGCTTCCAGAGCGCCGAGGCGTTCGCGGAGGAGCTCGCGCGGATCGGGGCGTGGGTCGGGGTGGGGGTGGAGGAAGAGAGCGCGGCGAG
>JAICEP010000788.1 GCA_025924095.1 Sorangium sp. | reverse complement strand
TTCGCCATCGGCATCTCGGGCGCCATCCAGCACCTCGCCGGAATGAAGGGGTCGAAGGTCATCGTGGCGATCAACAAGGACGCCGACGCGCCGATCTTCCAGGTGGCCGACTACGGCCTTGTCGCCGACCTCTTCGCGACCGTGCCCGAGCTCGTGAAGCAGATCCAGGCGGCGCGCAGCTGACCGACCCCGCCGGGGTGCGCCCGCACCGCCCTCCAGGGCCGCAGCCGTACCCCGGCACCCCCCAAGAGCCCGCAGCCGTACCCCCGGCCTCCCCAAGAGCCCGCAGCCGTACCCCGGCCCCCCAAGAAGCCCGCGACCGTACCCCGGCACACCGGAAGAGTCCGTCCAACAAGAAGTCCGCGTCCGGCAACGTAGTTTCCGTGTCAGGTCGCCCGCCTAGCATCTTGTTCGCGACCGGCGGCCGTGGGATCCCTTGACGCTATGCCCGAACGTTCGGACATCCCGATCGTCACGGCGCTCGCTCAGGCCAGGGCATTGCTTTACGAAGCGGCCTCGACCGCCGAGCAGCGACGGCTCCTCGGCCCGGCGGTCGTCGAGATCGATCGCGCGATCGCGAGCCTCGACCCGACCGCGAGCGCCTCGTTCGAGCTCACGCCCCTCGCCGCGTCGGTGCCGCCGATCGACACCGAGCTCGAGGCGCTGCGCCGCGAGGTCGAGCGGCTCCGCGCGATCACGCAGCACGAGCGCGGGCTGCTCGACGCGCTCCTCAGCGAGAGCCCGCACGGCATCATCGTCTCCGACAACCAGGGCAAGCTGACCCTCCAGAACCGCGCCTCGGAGCGGATCTGGGCCGGCAGCGCCACCGCCGAGAACGTCGAGGGCTGGGGGCGCTACCGCGCGTTCCACCCCGACGGCCGGCCGTTCGCCGCCGAGGACTGGTCGATGGCGCGGTGCCTCACGCTCAGGGAGACCGTCCCCGCCGAGGAGGTCCACTTCCAGCGCTTCGACGGCACGCACGGGATGCTGCTCGGCAGCTGCGCGCCGCTCTTCTCGCCGGACGGCGACATGCTCGGCGCGGTCTCCATCTTCGCCGACATCACCCAGTTCAAGCAGCTCGAGGCGGACCTGCGCGTCAGCAGGACCAAGTTCTCGACGACGCTGAAGAGCATCGGCGACGCGGTGATCTCGACCGACGGCTCGGGCCGGATCGACTTCATGAACGCCGTGGCCGAGACGCTGACGGGATGGACGCTCGACGAGGCGAGGGATCGCCGGCTGTCCGAGGTCTTCCGGGTCATCTCCGAGCAGACGCGCGACGATCTCGACAACCCGGTCACCGAGGTGCTGCGCCACGGCGGCATCATCGGGCTCGACGACACGACGCTGCTCCTGCGCAGGGACGGCTCGGAGCTCGCGATCGACTCGAACGGCGCGCCGATCCGGAGCGACGAGGGCGACCTCGTCGGGCTGGTGCTCGTCTTCCGCGACGTGACCGAGAAGCGGCTCGCCGACAAGCGGCGCTACTTCATCGGCGAGGCGAGCCGGCAGCTCGCGCTGTCGGGCCTCGAGTACGACACGACCCTGTCCAACGTCGCGCGCCTCGCGGTGCCGCACATCGCCGAGGCCACGGTGGTGGACATCGTCGAGCCGGACGGCTCGCTGAGCCGGCTCGCGGCCGTGCACGCGAGCAGCGCGAAGCTCTCGCTGGGGAAGGACCTGTCGGCCCGCTACCCGACCGATCCCGAGGTGCCGCGCGCGGTGCACGCGGTGCTCCGGTGCGGCGAGTCGATGCTGCTCCCGGACGTGGACGGCGCGGCGTGGCAGCGGGCCTCGTCGCTCCAGCCCGACAACGAGGCCTGGTCCGGCGCGCACGATCCGGTCTACCTCGCGCTGCTCCGGGAGCTCGGCGTCCGCTCGGCGATGATCGTCCCGCTGCGCGCCCGCGGCCGGACGCGCGGCGCGATCACGCTGCTCTCGACCGAGTCGAGCCGGCGCTACGGCGTCGACGATCTCGCGCTCGCCGAGGAGCTCTGCAACTTCGCGGCGCTCGCGCTCGACAACGCCCAGCTCTACCGCGAGTCGCAGCAGGTCAACCGCGCCAAGGACGAGTTCCTCGCCACGCTCTCCCACGAGCTCAGGACCCCGCTCACCGCGATCCTCGGCTGGGCGCGCATGCTCCGGCAGGGCTCGCTGAAGCCGGACACGCACGTCCGCGCGCTCGAGGCGATCGAGCGCAACGGCACGCTCCAGGCGCAGCTCGTCGAGGACCTCCTCGACGCCTCCCGCATCATCACGGGCAAGCTGCGGCTCGACGTGATGCTCGTGGATCTGCCGCCGATCATCAACGCGGCCATGGACGCGGTCCGCCACGGCGCGGACGCCAAGGGGATCGAGCTCGTCGTGCAGCTCGACCCGAACGCGGGGCCAATCTCGGGCGACCAGACCCGGCTGCAGCAGGTGGTGTGGAACCTCCTGTCGAACGCGATCAAGTTCACCCCGCGCGGCGGCAAGGTCTCGATCCAGCTCGGCAAGGCCGAGGGTCTGGCGCGCATCCAGGTGAGCGACACAGGCCAGGGCATCGTGCCGGAGTTCCTGCCGTACGTGTTCGATCGCTTCCGGCAGGCCGACAGCACGAGCACGCGGCCGCACAGCGGGCTCGGGCTCGGCCTGGCGATCGCCCGGCACCTGATCGAGCTCCACGGCGGCACCGTGAAGGCGGAGAGCGGGGGCGAGGGCAAGGGCGCGACGTTCGTGGTGGACATCCCGCTGGCGCCGCGGGGCGCCATCGCGGCGCTCCGGAAGGCCGACGGGCTGAGCCACCTGGCCGCGGATACGGAGCCGACGCTCCAGGGCGTCCGCGTGCTGATGGTCGACGACGAGCCGGACGCGCGGGAGCTCGTGACGACGGTGCTGGAGCGCAAGGGGGCGACCATCACGGCGGTGGCGACGGTCGAGGAGGCGCTGTCGGCGATCGCGCGCGAGAAGCCGGACGTGATCCTGAGCGATCTCGGGATGCCCGGCGAGGACGGCTACAGCCTGATCCGGCGGCTGCGCGCGCAGAGCCCCGAGCAGGGCGGGCGCATCCCGGCCGCGGCGCTGACCGCGTACGCGAGCGCCCAGGACCGGACGCGGGCGCTCCTGGCCGGATTCCAGTCGCATGTTCCCAAGCCGATCGAGGCGTCGGAGCTCGCGGCGGTGATCGCCAACCTGGCCGGGCGCACGGGGTAGCGGCGGGGCTCCAGGTCGTCCGAGGCGGAGGGCCTCCTCGGGCCTACCGCCTACCGAACGAGCGCCTCGGACCGGCGTTCTCGCGGCGAGCAGGGACCTCCGTGGTCCTTGCGCACTCCGATCGAACGCCCCGGCGAGGGGCTCCTGTCGGGCATCCACGACAGGGACGCCAGCGAGGACGGCAAGGGCCGTCCCGCGGCGATTCTACCTGTCAACATGCGAAGAAATGAGTCGGGGCGAG
>JAICEP010000787.1 GCA_025924095.1 Sorangium sp. | reverse complement strand
GACACCCCTGAGTCGATTGCACAGAAGCAATCAAGGTCGTGCGCAAACGCCGGACAACGCAGCGCACCACGCGAGCCAACGTGGGATTGCGGCCGCTGACGACGACGTCTTGATGCCCAAGGCGGAATTGCAGCGCGTCGCCTGGGAGCGGCCGGACGGGGTGTGGCTGAGCGCCTGACGGGGCGGCCAGCGCGGGAGTCCGGAGAGGGGAGGATCAGGACCTGCTCAGGGATCCGCCCACAGCAGCGCGTACGTCAGGGGGTGCCAGAACCCGCCGCGCGCCGTTTCCGGGGCAGCGCCGACGGCCACGAGCACGAACCCCTGACCGTTCGCGATGCTGTCCGCCGGCACGTCGCTGTTCGCCAGGATCTCGCGCATCGGCACCGAGGACGTCACCTTCGCCTCGAGCGGATCGTAGGTCTCGATCTCGATCTCCTCGATCGCGCCGAGATCGCCGCGCGAGAGGCCGGTGAACGGCGGGAAGGGCGAGATCGCGCCGTACGAGAGGTCCTGCGCGACGGCCGCCGCGCTCGCCTCCGCGCGCCCGGGCGCGAGCCGCACGTGGACCCCCGGCGTCGCCGCGCTCGCGTGCGCGACCTGGAGGCTCAGCCTGTCGAAGCTCGTCCGCCGCGACATGGCGACCGCCACGAGGCCGGCGGTCGGCGTGTCGACCGTGTAGGCGTCGCCGCAGCCCTGCTTCTCCCGGTCGTGCGTGTGCCCCTCGCCGCCGAGGCAGCCGGTGGCGACCAGGAGGAGGCTCTTCTCCTCGGCGAACACCGGCGCCGGCAGCACGGGGAGCCCCGCGGCCACGACCTGCGCGGCGGGCTCCGCGGCGAGCGCGAGGATCTCGGCGCAGTCGAGCCCCTCGGTCGCGTCGAGGTCGCCGGCGATCGCGTGCGCTTGCACGCGGGTCCCCTCGGGGATCGCCGCGCCGAGCGGCTCGATCACCCGGGCCTGGGCGAACGCGAGGCCGGCGCTCGGCCAGGGCTCCACGCCGGCGCCGGTGCCGTCGGGGTAGGCGAGGAAGCAGAAGCGGACCGCGTCGTGATCGCCGACGCCGTTCACCACCGTGAGCTTCGTCGGCCCCGGCGGCTCGACCGCATCGCCGCCGCCCGTGCCGGTGGTGGTCGCGCTGCTCGCGGTCGCTCCCGTGCCGCCGCCGGCGCCGGACGTGCTCGCCGCGCCCGGCGGATCTCGGCCGAGGAGATCGTGGTCCTGCGTGCAGCCGGCGCCGCCGAGCGCGGCGAGCAGGATCCCTCCGAGGCAGGCCCAGCCGATCGAGAGAACACGGTGCAGCACGCTGCGAGCTTACCGTGCTAGGCGGGGTCGATGCGGGTCCATCTCACCGCGACAGCCGCCGCCGCCGTCCGCCGCGGCCACCCGTGGGTGTACCGAGACGGCATCACAGGCGGCGGCGGGAGCGCGGGCCCTCCCGGGGAGCGCCGGCGCGGGGAGCGCTCGCCTCGCGGCGGCGGCGCCGCGGCCGCCGCGTCGGGGGACGTTGTCGAGCTGTCGGCCGAGGGCGCGTTCCTCGGGCGGGGGCTCTGGGACGCCGACTCGGCGATCGCCGTCCGCGTCTTCCAGCGCGCGCAGGCGCCGGCGCTCGACGAGCGCGCCATCGCCGAGCGGCTCGAGCGCGCCTTCGCCCTGCGCGACGGCTGGTTCGCCGGCCGCGACACGACGGCCTACCGCCTGTGCAACGGCGAGGGGGACCGGGTGCCCTCGCTGGTCATCGATCGGTACGACCGCGTCGCGGTGCTCCGCCTCGACGGCGGCATGCTCGCGCCGTGGCTCGATCGCCTGCTCCCGCACCTCGCGCGCGCGCTGGGCACCTGCGGCGTGCGCTCGATCGGCCTGCGGGCGCGCGCGCCTTCGGCGAGCGGGGACGCAGAGGGGAAGGAGGGGAAGAAGCTCGCGCACCTGCACGGGCCGCCGCTGCCGGATCGCCTCTTCGTGAGGGAGACGGGGGTCGCGATGGAGGTCGATCTCGCGCGAGGGCAGAAGACGGGGGCGTTCCTCGACCAGCGCGACAACCGCGCCCGCGTGCGCGCGCTCGCGGCGGGGCGGGGGCGCGTGCTGAACCTGTTCAGCTACGCGGGGGGCTTCTCGGTGGCCGCGGCGCTCGGCGGCGCGGGGCGGGTCACCTCCGTGGACTCGGCGCCGGCCGCGCACGCGTCGGCGCAGCGCACGTTCCGCGAGAACGGCGTCGATCCGGCGGCGCACGATTTCGTGACGGCGGACGCGTTCGACTTCCTCGAGAAGGCCCGCGGCCGCGGCGACCGGTACGATCTCGTCATCTGCGATCCGCCGAGCTTCGCGCCGAGCGAGCGCGCCAAGCCGCGCGCGCTCGGCGCCTACCGGCGGCTGCACACGGCGGTCGCGCGCGTGCTCGATCGAGGCGGCGTGCTGTGCGCGGCGTCGTGCTCGAGCCACATCACGATGGAGGACTTCCTGGCGACGCTCGACGACGCCACGCTGGAGCGGGACGACCTGCGGGTCCGGGCGATCCACGGGCAGCCGGAGGACCACCCGACGCTGCCGGCGTGGTGGGAGGGGCGGTATCTCAAGTTCGTTGTGCTGGAGTGAGCTCGTCGATGCGCTGCGGCCGGAGGTGCGCGGGCGCGGTCGCTGATGTGGGAGCTCTCGTGGGTGCGGAAGATGGGCCTCGAGGACATCAAAGATCTGTTGTCCTTTCTTCCCGCCTCCCCGGCTTCATGTTCAAATCAGGCCACCACCCAGCTCCGGCTCAATCCAGCTGACTGGCCTCGACGAGCCCGCAGGCCCGCGGCAAGCGCTGGCCGGCCACCACGCAGCGTGCCTCGCTCGCCGTGCGCTCTCGAGCCATCTCACCTCGCCGAGGCGCGCCGCCCTAGCAGGAACGACGCCAGCGCCTCCGCCTTCGGCACAAGGGTGCTCACCTCGATGAGCTCGTCCTTCGTGTGGAAGCCACTGCCCCGCGGCCCCAGCCCGTCGATGGACGGAATCCCTATCTCGGCCGTCGAGCTCGCGTCAGACCCGCCGCCGATGAGCGGCGCCTCGGCGTCGCCAAGCCCCGCCGCCCGCGCGCAGGCCGCGTACTCCCGGCAGAGCGCCGCGCTCGCCTCGGTCCGCACGAGGGGCGACCGCGCGATCTCGCCGTCGACGTGCACCGCGGTGCCGGGCACCTCGAGCGCCGCCTCGTGCGCCGCCGCGGCGAGCGCCGCGAGGATCGCCTCGCCTTCCGCGAGGCTCACGAAGCGAAAATCGACCCCGGCCTCCGCGGCGTCAGGCACCGTGTTCCTGCCCTGCCCACCGCTCACCTTGCCGACGTTGACCGTCACCCCCCGGCCGTAGTCCGTGAGCCGCTGCGCCCAGTCGATGAAGCGGGCGAGCGCCCAGATGGCGTTCGCGCCCTGCTGGTGCGCGTTGCCAGCGTGCGCCGCCTTGCCCGTGG
>JAICEP010000786.1 GCA_025924095.1 Sorangium sp. | reverse complement strand
GCGTCGCGAAGGTCCGCGCGAGCCCCAGCGTCGCGGGCAGCAAGGTCTCCATCGGCCCCGGCTCGGCGTTCGACAGGGTGTCCGGCTCGGGGCCCATGTCCGGCTCGGGGCCCGCCGCGGGCGCGCTGGGCCGAGGCGTCGGCGGCGCGCCGAGTCACCGCGCAGCTCACTCCGCGCGCTCCTTGGCGCCCGCGGGCGCGAAGGGAGCGAGCGCGTGCGCCAGGTCGGCCACGGTGAGCCACCGCTGCGCGGGATCCTTCTGGAGGCAGCGGAGGATCGCAGCCTCGAGCGCCGGGGGGATGTCGCTCCGGAGCTCGCTGGGCCGGACCGGGTCGGCGCTCGCGACCTGCAGGACGAGCTCGGCGAGCGCCGGGGCCTCGAACGGCGGCCGCCCCGTGAGCAGCCGGTAGAGGATCGCGCCGAGCGCCCAGATGTCGGAGCGGGCGTCGACCGAGCGCGACGAGCGCATCTGCTCGGGCGACATGTAGATGGGCGAGCCGAGCATCTCCCGCGTCTGCGTCAGCGACGCGCCGCCGCTCTCGCTGCCGCCCGGCAGCTCCTTCGAGATCCCGAAGTCGAGCACCTTGATGAGCCTCGCCCCGCCGGGCGTCGTCGTGAGGAAGAGGTTCGCCGGCTTGAGATCGCGGTGCACGATGCCCGCGTTGTGCGCCTCGGCCATCGCCACGCAGACCTGCAGGACGTAGTCGGCCGCGTCCAGGGTGCTGAGCGGCCCGCGGTCGCGGAGCACCTCGGAGAGATCTTCGCCCTCCAGATACTCCATCACGATGTACGGGACACCCGAGTCGAGCTCGCCGACATCGAGCACCCGCACGACGTGCTCGCCCTTGAGGCGAACCACCGCGCGCGCCTCGCGGAGAAACCGCTGCGCGAGCGCCGGGCTCCCGTCCTCGTCGCTCAGGAGGAGCTTGATCGCGACCCGCTGCGGCAAGAACAGGTGGCTCGCCGCGACCACCATCCCCATGCCGCCGCGGCCCAGGACGCGATCGACCCGGTACTTGCCGGCGATCACCTCTCCTTCGACGACGGGTGCGTTCATGAGAGCTCCGCGCAGCGCGCTCTGGCACGGGGGCAGCCGCCACCCGAATCTGCTGTGGTCGATGGTAGCACACGAGCTCGTGGCGCAGCGACCTGTGTCCACGAGCCTCGGCGGAGCGCGATACGATGCCACGATGACGCTCTCACCTCGACACATCGCCAGGGCGGTGGGCTCGCTCGTTCTGCTCGTACACACCGCGTGCGGCGCCGCCGTGATCATGGACGGCGGCGGGGGCGGCGCTGACGGCTCTGGCGGCGCTGACGGCCCGGGCTCGACGACCACCTCCTCCGCCGCCCCTTCGCCGACGACCGCGCCTCCGCCGACGACCTCCGGCAGCCCCGCGCCGCAGGTGAGCGCGGTCGTCTATGGCGACGCGACCGTGACCTTCCGCCTCGCCAGCCTGCCCCTGTCCTGCCGCGATCCCGAAGCGCGCCCCGCGTTCTCGCCCTGCAGCGACTGGTGGGCTCTGGAGCTCAGCATGCCCGCGTCGATGCTCGCCGTCGGCGAGGTGGATACGGCGAGCGACGATTTCAGGATCTTCGAGACGTCATCCAGCGCGGAGTGCGGCGGCTCCGGGGCCGTCACCGGGGGCGCCGGCGCGGGCTTCGGCAGGCTCACCATCACGGCGATCGAGCCGACGTCGGTCGCCTTCGAGCTCTCCGACGTGGGCCCCCTGTTTCCCGGCCAGGACCCGAACGGCCGCCACGTCGCGGCCCGCTGCGCCGCGCGCTAGCGCGCGGGACGCGGGGTCGCCGGAGGACCTCGGTCACACTTCCAGATCCATCCGCGACCTGACACGTCGACGGGTCCACTCGACGTTGACGAAGCGGCGCCCACCCGTCCCCGGGCGCGTGGACTTCGTCCGTCCGGAGCCCCGGGAGAAAGCCCATGTCCATTCGCACCTGGTTTCGCACGGCCCGCGTCCGCCACGGACTCGCCGCCAGCGCCGTCGTCCTCGCCGCCGGTAGCCTCGTCCTCGCCCGATCCGCCGCCTCTGACCAGGGCCCCTCGAGCGCGTTCACCGCGGTCGCCTCGAGCGGATCGAACAGCGCCTCCTTCTCGGGGCCCGGCGCTCACGGCACCTTCGCCCTCAGCCACACCAAGGTGCTCAGCGGCGGCGAACAGCGCGTGTTCGCCGAGCTGATCGTCGAGGCCGACCCCGTCGAGCAGGCCAGGGAGCGCGCGCCGCTCTCGATCGTGATCGTCCTCGACACCTCGGGATCCATGGCCGGCGAGAAGCTCGATCAGGCCAAGCGATCGGCCGTCCGGCTCCTCCGCGATCTGCGCGACGACGACGAGATCGCCTTCGTCCGCTACTCGAGCGACAGCGAGCTCCTCCAGCCGCTCGCCCGCGCCGGCCGCGTCCGGGCCGACCTGATCGCCCGGGTCCTGGAGCTCGAGTCGAGCGGCGGAACCCACATCGCGCCCGCGCTCGCCCAGGGCGTGCTCGCCCTCGCCGACGCCGGCAAGGGCCGCGTGCGCCGCGTGATCCTGGCGAGCGACGGCCTCGACGGCACGCGAGCCCAGAGCGAGCAGGTCGCCCGGGACAGCGCCGGGCGCGGGATCACCATCTCGTCCATGGGGATCGGCCTCGATTTCGACGAGGCGTACATGGGCGCGGTCGCCCAGGCGGGCCGCGGCAACTTCGCCTTCGTCAAGGACGCCTCGGCGCTCGCCACCTTCCTCCAGCGCGAGCTCAAGGAGACGGCCGCCACGACGATCGAGAGCGCGTCGGCCCGCGTGAAGCTCCCGGCCGGCGTCCGCCTCGTCCGCGCCTCCGGCGCCGACGCGAGGCCCCTCGCCTCCGGCGCCGAGGTCGAGCTCGCGCTCGGCTCGCTCTTCTCCGGCGACGAGCGCCGCGTGATCCTCGAGCTCGCGGCCTCGCTCGACAGCGACGTGACCCGGGCCGTGGAGGGGCAGGTGAGCTGGAGCCGGGTCGACGGCGACGCCGTACAGGCCCGGATCGCCGGGCTCCCGCTGACCGGCTCGACCTCCGCCGAGGCCGTCGAGGCGGGCAAGGACCTCGCGGTCCTCGCCGACGCCATGAGCGTCGTCGCCTCGCGCCGTCAGCTCGAGGCCGCCGACGCCTACCAGCAGGGCGACGTCGGGCGGGCCCAGCGCCTCATCGATGAGAGCATGAACGAGCTCAGCGCGGTCGCCGCCGCCGCGCCGGCGGCCGCGGCGGCCCCGCTCCGGAAGCAGCTGATGGAGTACAAGGCGACGCAGAAGGAGTTCCTCTCCGCCCCGCCCGCGAGCACCGTCGGGAAGGCGGCGGCCAAGCGCGCGGTCGAGAAGGACATCTCCAACCTGTCGAGGCGCTGACGATGCTCCGCAAGGTCGCCTTCGTCGCCGCCGCCGCGCTCTCGCTCGGGCTCGCGTC
>JAICEP010000785.1 GCA_025924095.1 Sorangium sp. | reverse complement strand
TCCCACGGCAATGCGCTCTTGTACTGGGGCCAGGTCTGGAGCGTCGAGGGGTAGGGGACGAGCCAGTAGGCGAACCACGGCCGGCCGAGGTGCAGGAGCGGAAAGAGACCCGCCTGGATGACGGCGAAGAGCGTCATCGCCTCGGCGAACCGGTTGATGCTCGTGCGCCAGCGCTGCTCGAGGAGGAGCAAGATCGCCGAGATGAACGTCCCCGCGTGGCCGATGCCGACCCAGAACACGAAGTTGATGATCCCGAACGCCCAGCCGACCGGGATGTTGTTGCCCCAGACCCCGATCCCGGTGGTGATGGTGTAGATGACGGAGATCGCGAGCACGACCGTCCCGGCCCCGGTGAGGGCGAACGCCGCCCACCACAGCCTGGAGCGCGGCTTCCAGACGACCGACAGGAGCTCTTCGGAGAGCGTCTCGTCGGTGGGCCGCCCGAGGAGGAGAGGCTGCGTCACGGCTCGTCGATCTCCGGGTTTTTGTTGTCGATGCGCGCGAGGTAGATGTTCCTCGGCCGGGTGCCCTGGTCGTGCAGCACCGCATAGCTCCGCGGCTCGCTCCGCCACGCGACCATCGGCGTCCCCTCGTGATCGAGCGACCCGAACTGGATCGCCCGCGTGGGACAGGCCTGCTGGCAGGCGGTGACGACCTCCCCCGGGCGGATCCCGCGCTGCTCGACGCGCGCGGAGATCTCGGCGCGGCGGATCCGCTGGACGCAGTACGTGCACTTCTCCATGACGCCGCGCTCCCGCACGGTGACGTCGGGGTTGCGCTGGAGCTTCGCGAGCCCGCCGTTGTACGCGTGGAGCTCGGTATAATCGAACCAGTTGAAGCGGCGGACCTTGTAGGGGCAGTTGTTCGAGCAGAACCGCGTCCCGACGCAGCGGTTGTAGGTCATCTCGTTGAGTCCGTCGGGGCTGTGCGTCGTCGCGTTGACGGGGCACACGTATTCACACGGCGCCTTCTCGCAGTGCTGGCACAGCATGGGCTGGTGGACGACGCCCGGGTCGCGCGGGTCGCCCGCGTAGTAGGTGTCGATGCGGAGCCAGTGCATCTCGCGGCTGTTCAGGACCTCGTCCTTGCCCACCACGAGGACGTTGTTCTCGGCCTGGCACGCGACGACGCACGCGCTGCAGCCGGTGCAGATCGTGAGATCGATCGTCATGGCCCATTGCCCGAGCGGCGTCCCGGGGGCGGGCACCTCGGGCAGGAGCGACGGCTGCGGCCCCTTGAACGCCTCCGTGAAGTCGGGGTGCTCGCGGTAGACGGCGAGCGGGACCGAGAGCGCGATCGGGCGCCCCTGCAGGCGAAAGTGCGTCTGCGTCAGGGCGAGCCGGTGCTTCTGATCCGGCCGCTTCCGCACCGAGACGCCCGCCGCGAAGAACGGCGCGTCCGCGGTGCGGAGCCGGTACGCGTCGGCCCCCACCCCGGCGGCGATCGACTCGGCGCCGCTCCGCCCATAGCCGAGCGCGAGCGACACCGTCCCGTCGGCGTGCCCCGGCGCGACGAGGACCGGTATCGAGATCGTTCGCCCCCCGAGGACGAGATCGACAACGTCCTCGCTCTCGACGCCGAGCGCCGTGGCCGTCTCCGGGCTGAGCAGCGCGGCGTTGTCCCAGGTGAGCTTGGTGATGGGATCGGGCAGCTCGAGCAGCCACGGGTTGTTGGCGAACCGGCCGTCATAGACGTTCGAGTCGGTCGAGAAGGCGACCTCGATGGCGTCCGCCGGCGCCGGGACCGCCGCGGCGAGCTGCCCGAGCGCCGCGATCACCCCGTCGACCCGCAGCGCGGCGCTCTCGCGCGGGGCCGCGCTGCCCTCGACGAGCCCGCGCCGGAGCGCCTCCTCCCAGAACGCCTCGAAGTCGGCGCCGCCCCGCCGCGCCGTCCAGGCGTCGCGCAGGAGCTCGCGCGCGCCCCGGCGCGGCTCGCCGGCGAACACCGCGAGCACCTCGGAGGCGGTCCTGCCGTTGAAGAGCGGCTCGATGAGCGGCTGGACCAGCGAGATCGTGCCGTCGTAGGCGCGGGCGTCTCCCCAGGCCTCGAGCTCGTGCGCGGCGGGCACGAACCAGTCGCAGGCGGCCGCGGTCTCGTCCTCGTAGAGCCCGAGATAGACGCGGTTCGGGACGGCGCGGAGCAGCGCCGCGAGCTCGAGATCCGCGGGGGCCGTATAGGCCACGTTGTTCTCGAGGATCACCACCGTATCGACGCCGCCGCGCCGGATCTCGTCGGCGAGCGCGGCGAGCTCCTGCTCCGCGGCGCCGGCCGAGATCAAGGTCGCCCCGGTGACCCACGCCGCGCGGTCGTTGCGGAGCGCCGTGTTCATGACGTGCGCGAGCGCGTGGACCTGGGGCGGCTGCCGCTCCCCCACGACGACGACGCTCGACGCGGCGCCGCGCGCGAGGTCGCGCGCGAGCGCCCGGACGAACGGCTTCTCCTCCTCGCGCACGTGCGCCCGCAGCGGCTCGAGCGCGCCGAGCGTCTGAGGTGGGACGGCCCCGGGGCGCGCGCCCTGCGCGAGGAGCAGCTCCGCCGCGATCGCCGCGGCGAGCGCCGGCATCTCGCTCGGGCGCTTGCGCAGGCGGTGATCGGCCATGCTCCCGGTCGGGCTCAGCCCGGGCTCGACGACGTAGAGACGGTTCATGGTGCCCGTCGGCGAGCCGAGGCGCCGGCGCTCCGAGAACTGGCGCGCATACGGCACGCTGAACGGCATCGACGCGAGGAAGTCGGCGTCGAGCGCGAGGATGACGTCCGCCGTCCGGAAGTCGTACTGCGCCTGGAGCGGAGCGCCGAAGGCGAGCTCGGCCCCGCGCGCCGGGTGCGAGGACCGGGCGGGCGCGTAGAACGTGAACCGCGCGGCCGGATGGCGCGCCTGGATGCGGCCGATGAGGTCGAGGACGAGCGGGGAGCCGGTCGGCCGGAGGACGAACCGCAGCCCGGCGCCGCGGTCGCTCCGCTCGCCCCCGAGCTGCTCGACGAACGCCTGCCACGCCGCCGGGGCGGCGCCGCGCCGCGCCGCGCGCGCCCGGTGCTGATCGTAGAGGCCGAGCACCGACGCCTGCTCGTAGACGCCGGTCGAGCCGAGGCTCGCCGGGTGCTCCGGGTTGCCCTCGACCTTCGTCGGCCGCCCCTCGTGGTTCTCGACGAGGATGCCTGTGGCGAACCCGTCGAGCTCCAGGCTTGTGGCGTAGTACCGGAGGACGCCCGGCGTCACCTCCGGCGGCGTCGTCACATAGGGGACGATCCTGTCCGCGGGCCTCGAGTTGCACCCGGAGACGCCTGCGAGCGCCATGCTCGCGCCGAGCAGCTTGAGCCAGCCCCGCCGGCTCACCGCGCCCGGGCTGTCCTCGCCTCCGGGGAGCTCCCGCGCGGCGGGGGCGCGGGGCGCCCGCGCCCCGGGGGGCGCCGCCCGGGCCCCCCCCGAAGCCGGGGCCGGCCT